>DASZCE010000233.1:0-7143 GCA_035943455.1 Gaiellaceae bacterium
TTCGCGGTCAAGGCGCCGCTCTTCCCGCTGCACGGCTGGCTGCCCGATGCCTACCGTGAGTCGCCCGCGGAGGTGTCGGCCGTTCTCTCGGGCGTCGTCTCGAAGGCGGCAGGGTATGGATTCCTCGCGATCGCAGTCGCCCAGTTCCCCGGGCCGGCCAACGACCTGCAGCCTCTCGTGCTCGCGCTCGCTTCTGTCGGCCTCGTCTACGGGTCGCTCGTCGCGTTCAGGGCACCGGACGTCCGTGGTGTGATCGCGTACTCGAGCCTCGCGCAAATGAGCCTGATCACGCTCGGCGTCTTCGCGCTCAACGACCTCGGCTCGACGGGCGCCGTCCTCCAGATGGTCAACCACGGCCTCGTGTCGGCTTCGCTGTTCCTGCTCGCCGGGGTGATCGAGCGTCGGGCGGCGACGGGCGAGCTCGTTCGCCTGGGCGGGATGGCACGCGGGCGCCCGGCACTCGCGACGCTGCTCATGACGGTCGGTGTCATCACCCTCGCCGTGCCCGGATCGACGGCATTCGCAGGCGAGTTCCTGATCCTCGCCGGCGCCTTCGACCAGGGCTGGGGCTGGGCCGTCGTCGGCGGGATCGCCATCGTGCTCGCCGCGATGTACACGCTGCGCCTCATCTCCGCCGTGCTCCACGGCCAGGTCGGCACGTCGGTCCCCGACGAGGCCCTCGACCTCCGCCCGGCCGAGCTCGCCGTCGTCGTCCCGCTCGTCGGCTGCCTCCTCGCGCTCTCCGCGTGGCCGGCGGCGATCACCGACCATCTGACGCTCCTGTGAAGACCCCTGCTGTCGACTGGTTCGCACTCTCGCCGTCGCTCGCACTCTTGGCCGGGTCCAGCCTCGCGCTCCTTGCCGCCGTCCTCGTTCCGGTCACGGCCCGACGGATCGTCGCTGCATCGGCCGCCGCCCTCGGCTTCGTTGCGGCAGGCGTCTTCGCGGCGCTTCTGTACGCCGAAAGCCCGCAGGCGACGCTCGAGGTCGCCGAGGCGATCACGCGCGACCGTTTCATCGCGCTGACGCAGATCGTGATCGCCGGAGCCGGTCTCGTCAGCGTCGCGATCGCCTATGGCCAGCGGACGCGCGCCGACCACGTCGGCGAGTACTTCGGACTGCTCGCCGCCGCCGGCGCCGGCATGGTCTTCCTCGTCCAGGCCAACAACCTGATGACCCTCTTCCTCGGCCTCGAGTGGTTTTCGATCTCCCTCTACATCCTCTGTGCGATCGAAATCGATCTCGTCAGCTCGCTCGAGGCCGGCCTCAAGTACCTTATTGTCGGCAGCTTCGGGTCAGCGGTGCTGCTGTACGGTCTCGCCCTCATCTACGGCTCCACGGGCGAGCTTGGGTTCCAGTCGATCGCGAGCGAGATCGAGAGCAAGGGGATCGCGAACGACGGGCTCGTCCTTGCAGGCCTCGCCATGATCCTCACCGGCCTCGGGTTCAAGGCTTCCGCGGCCCCGTTCCACATGTGGACGCCCGACGTCTACGAAGGCGCGCCGACGCCAGTGACGGCGTTCATGTCGGCGGCGACGAAGGCGGTCGCGCTCGTGCTCGCGATGCGAGTGCTCGTGACGGCGTTTCCCGGCGAGGAGGATCTCTGGACGATCGCCGTCGCGGTGATCGCATGCGTCTCGCTTGCCGTCGGGAACATCGCCGCACTCGTCCAGCGGAACCTCAAGCGGATGCTCGCCTACTCCTCGGTCTCGCATGCCGGCTTCATGTTCATCGCTATCGCCGCGAACAATGAGCTCGGCGCGAAGGCGCTCGTCTACTACCTGATTCCGTACGGAGCGGCGTCGCTCGGCGCCTTCGGCGTGGTCGCGGCGCGAGAACGGGAGCTTGGCGAGCGGGTGACGCTCGACAACGTCGCCGGGATGGGCTGGGAGCGACCGCTGCTCGGCGTCGCGATGTGGGTGTTCATGCTCGCCTTCGCCGGCCTGCCGCTCACCGGCGGCTTCGTCGGGAAGTTCTACGTCTTCGCCGCCGCCTACGACGCCGGCTGGTGGTGGCTCGTGCTCGCCGGCGTGATCGGCACCGCTATCAGCCTCTACTACTACCTGGCGGTCGTCCGCGCGCTGTACATGCGGATGCCGGACATCCAGCTTGCTCCGGCGGGCGGCTCGCCGCCGCGGGAGGCGCTGCTCCAGACCGCCGTCTTCGCGTGCATGGCCGTCACCGTCGGGTCGTTCTTCGCCGTGCAGCCGCTGATCGACCTGGCCGAGAAGGCCGCGGCGCAGCTTCCCTTCTGACTAAGAGGTGAACTCGCGCGCCACCGCGACCGCGCCTTGGAGGCCGACGACCGCCAGGCAGAGCGTCAGCGTCGTTCCGCCGGCCGTCGGCGCCACCGAGTCGAATGCCGGCGCACGAACGGCAGCGCTCGCGGTCACGAGCACGAGCCCGACGCCCCACAGCAGAGCCTGCAGCGACACGGACGCGGGCGCCGGCCCGTCGACCGTAACGACATCGCCGTACGCGCCGAGCGCGGCCATGGCGATGATCGGGACCGCCGCGAGCAGCGCGTAGAACGCGAGATCTGAGCGCCCGGCCGCGTCGGCGAGGCCCGCGGCGACAACGAGTGCAGCCGGTCCGAGCTGGCGGCCCATGACGGGCGATTCGACACGGGGTAGGGTCCTCCTCCCGCTTGATCCTCTGGACGCTCCTCATCGCGATTCCGCTCGGAGGACTCGCGTTGGTGCTCCTGAGCCCCGGCGCGGACGTCCACTGGGAGCACCACCCGGCCCACTTCTGGCTCGTCCTCGGGGTCTCGGTGGTGAGCGTGGCGCTCGGCGCAGTGACCAGCGAGGCGGCGACGCGGCGGTCCGACGCCCGCCTCTTCCTCGTCTCGCTCGCCTTCCTCGCGAGCGCCGGCTTCCTCGGCCTGCACGCCCTCGCGACGCCCGGGGTGCTCCTCGAGAGCAAGAACACCGGCTTCGTGATTGCGACGCCGGTCGGCCTGGCGCTCGCGTCCGTGTTCGCGGCGCTCTCTTCGTTCGAGCTAACGCCTGCGACTGCGAGCACGATCCTCCGTCACAGGCGGCTCCTCCGGTGGAGCCTCGCCGTCGTGCTCGTCGCCTGGGGCGCCGTCTCGCTCGCCGAGCTGCCGCCGCTCGACGACCCGCTCCCGCCCGACGAGGCCGAGGCTCCCGAGTTCCTACTCGGCGTCCCGGGCGTCGTGCTCTACGGGCTGGCGGCATACCGTTACCGGCGGCTCTACGAGCGCCGTCCTGCCACCGTTCTGCTCGGTGTTACGGCGGCATGGATCCTGCTCGCCGAGGCGATGGTCGCCGTCGCGTTCGCCCGCAGCTGGCGCGCATCCTGGTGGGAGTGGCACCTACTGATGGCGGGCGCCTTCGGGCTCGTTGCCTACACGGCTTTGCGCCAACGCGGCCACGGCGAGCTCTTCGCCGGGCTCTACCTCGACGAGACCCTCGGGCGGATCGACCGCCGCTATGCCTCGGCGGTCAAGGCTGCTGCGTCAGAGCGGCTCGACCAGGTGGAGCTTCAGCGCCGCTTCGGCCTCGCCGCGGAGGAGGCCGCGGTCCTTGCCCGGGCTGGGCGAGAAGTCGAGGCCGTCGAAGGCCTCCTCCGTCCCTACCTGTCGCCGCAGCTAGCCGCCCGACTGCGCGACGAGCCCGCGATCGCCGAGCTCGGAGGCGAGGAGCGCGACGTGAGCGTGCTCTTCGCCGATCTCGAGGGCTTCACGACGTTCTCCGAGCGCCATGCGCCGGCGGAAGTGCTCACGATGCTGAACGAGTACTGGGCGAGGACCGTACCCGTGGTGCTCGGCGGCCACGGCGGCATGATCGAGCGCTTCGCCGGTGACGCGGTCATGGTCGTCTTCAACGCGGCGGCGGACCAGCCCGATCATCCGCTGAGGGCGGCACGGGCGGGTCTCGCCCTGCAGAAGGAGGCCGAAGAGCTCGCGGCCAGCGAGCCGGGGCGGCCTCGATTCCGCGTGGGGATCAATACTGGGCCGGCGATCGTCGGCAACGTCGGCACGGCGGAGCAGCGGAGCTTCACCGCGATCGGCGATACGACCAACCTCGCGGCGCGCCTCCAGGCTCATGCCCAGCCCGGACAGGTCGTGATCGGGGAGACCACCTTCCGGGCGATTGCCGGCCACGCTCGGACCGAGCCGCTCGGCGCGATCGACGTCAAAGGAAAGGCCGAGCCCGTGGCCGTCTACGCCCTGACCGGCCTGGGATAGGCTCAGGCCGCCCAGACGAAGGAGGAGTCATGCCCGATGTCGGATACACGTGGCTCGGCCACGGTGGGTATCGCCTTGACAGTCCCGGCGGCAAGCGGATCTACGTGGACGCCTGGCTCGACAACCCGAAGTACCCGGACGCCGAACGCGAGCCCGAGCGTATCGACATCATGGTTCTGACCCACGGTCACGCCGATCACATCGGCTCTGCGGCGGAGCTCGGCCGGCGATATTCACCGACGGTTGTCGCGATCTTCGAGATCGGGAACTGGCTCGAAGCCCAGGGTGTCGAGAACGCGAGCGCGCTCGGGATGAACAAGGGTGGGACGGTCGAGGTCGACGGGATCAAGTTCAGCATGACCCACGCGCTCCACTCCGGCGGCTTCATTGCCGACGGCGACCGCATCACGTACCTCGGCGATCCCGCCGGCTACGTGATCGAGTTCGAGAACGGAACGAAGGTCTATGCGGCCGGCGACACCGCACTCTTCGGCGACATGGAGCTGATCGGCCGCTACCTGGAGCCGGAGGTAGCGATCCTTCCGATCGGCGACCACTTCACGATGGGCCCTCGCCAGGCCGCAGCCGCGCTCGAGCTGCTCGGGTGCAACCGCTGCGTGCCCGTCCACTGGGGCACGTATCCGCTCTTGACCGGAACGCCCGACGCGTTGCGCGAACATGCTTCGGGCGTCGAGGTGATCGCCGTCGAGCCAGGGGAACGGGTCACGATTTGAGGGAGCGTTGGTTCGGCGCGACCGGCCGGAAAGTGCCGCAGATCGCGGGCGAGGGCGAGCTCGACGTCGACGGTGCCCTCGTGCTCGACGGGCTCGACGACGATGCGCTGCGGAGCGCGTTCGATCAAGGCCGGCCGATCGTCGTACGTGCGTCCTCGGCGAACGGCGTCCTCGCTGCCCTGAGGCGGCCCGAGGTCTCGTCGGTGCTCGTGCCCGGCGACCGGCGCGAGCTGGTCGACCTCGACCTGATCAAGCTCACCTACGGCACATACTCGATTGCTGCTTGTGACCTCGAGAACGGCCAGTGGGGCGTCGCGACGCAGTCGAAGTTTCTTGCCGTCGGCTCGATCGTTCCCTGGGCGGAGCCGCATGTAGGCGCCGTGGCAACCCAGGCCTACGCGAACCCGCGCTACGGGCCGGAAGGACTCGCGCTGCTCCGCGAGGGTGTCTCGGCCGTGGAGGTCGTCGAGCGGCTCACCTCCGCTGATGAGGACCGGAACCACCGGCAGGTCGGCGTCGTCGACCGCGAGGGCCGCGGCGCAACCTATACGGGGTCCGAGTGCCTCGAGTGGGCGGGCGGCCGCACCGGCGCAGGTTATGCGGCCCAGGGCAATATTCTCGTCTCAGCTGCGATCGTCGACGCGCTGGCGGAGACGTTCGCGCGGACTGTCGGGAAGCCGCTCGCGGAGCGCCTCCTCGACTGCCTCGACGCGGCTCAGGCGGCGGGCGGCGACAGGCGCGGCCAACAATCGGCGGCGCTGCTCGTCGTCGAGAAGGACGGTGGCTACGCGAACCTCTCCGACGTCGTCATGGACCTCCGCGTCGACGACCACGAACGTCCGCTGGACGAGCTGCGGCGAATCTACGGCCTCCACCAGGCGATCTTCGGCCAGACGCCGCGCGACCAGTGGCTCTCCGTCGACGACGAGCTCGCGCTTGAGCTGCGAGAGCGCCTCGCGCGCATCGGTTACGACGGCGAGCTCGAGGAGGCCTTCGTCCGCTGGGCCGGCACGGAGAATCTCGAGGAGCGGGTCGACGGCGTGGACGCGATCGATCCCGTCGTGCTCGAGGAGTTGAGGCGTCGATCGTGAGCGACGCCTTCCGCGTGGACTCACTATCGGGAATGGAGATCCCGCCGCTGCCGAACTCCCCGCGGTGGGCCAACATCCGGCAGAAGCTCGGCATCAGCGCCTTCGGAATCAACGCGTGGACCGCGCAGACGGCCGGGCAGGAGATCATCGGCGAGCACGACGAGCTCGGTCCGCGCGCAGGCAAGCACGAAGAGCTCTACGTCGTGCTTTCCGGCCGGGCGACGTTCACTGTCGACGGCGAGCAGCTCGAGGCGCCGGCGGGGACCTTCGTCTTCGTCCGCGATCCTGCTGCGAAGCGCAAGGCGGTCGCCGACGAGGCAGAGACGACGGTGCTCGCAATCGGCGCGCGGCCCGGAGAGCCGTTCGCGCCGTCACAGTGGGAGCGCTCGGCGCCGGCGTTCGGCTACTTCGCGACCAAGGAGTACGAGAAGGCGCACGAGATCCTCGCCGGCGTCGTCGCGAAGTACCCGGATGACGCCGGGGCGCTGTTCAACCTGGCATGTGCTGAGAGCCTGCTCGGACGGACCGACGACGCGATCGCGCATCTGGGCGAGTCGATCGCGCAGGACGAGACGTTTCGGGAGCTCGCGCAGACGGACAGCGACTTCGACCGCGTCCGGAACGACCCGCGGTTCCGCGAGCTCGTCGCGAGCTAGTCGTCTCCCCCGCCACGACCGCGGTTCCGGCCGCGCCCTCTACCCCTGCCGTGATCGTCGCCCGGCTCGGTCTCGGTCGAGGTCGTCGTCGTCACCCCCGTGGTCGTTCGCGCCGTCGTTCGCGCCGTCGTCGTTCGAGCCCGAGACGTCGTCGCCACCCGCGTCTCGACGGGCGCGAGGCCCTCACCCGCCTCGATGCTTGCGACCGGCAGCGCAACGGTGTCCCGCGCGATCACCTGGGCGGCGAGGCCGAGACCCGCCGCAAACACGAGGCCGAGCAACAGGATGAGGCCGAAGCGCATGGAGCCAGGCTAGACGCGGCCGGGTAAAGCCTCGTCCAAGTCTCTGTTCGGGGTTTGCAAGGACGCGGGGAAGCGGACCTCCGCGCGAGCCCCTCCCTCGCGGACGTTCGCGAGGCGCGCCGCTCCGCCCCAGCGACGCGCCAGCGT
>DASZCE010000234.1:0-3480 GCA_035943455.1 Gaiellaceae bacterium
ATCCCGGCGCGGATCGTCGGTCACGCTCACATTCACCTCCTCGCCCTGACGCTGAGGAGGTCCTCGCTCACACTTGGTGATCGACGTCCTCGAGAGATCGAAGCCGACGAGTGACGACAAGGAAGCGCGCTCGACCGCGGCTGCTTCTGCGTGTCGGGAACGACTTCGCGGATCGTTTGGACGGACGTCCGGTGTGGAACGCATCCAGTTCATGGCAGCGGTGATCGCGAAGGAAGAAGACCCGTGGTGAGTCAGCTCCCCGGTCGCACGGAGGTGCTGGTGGTCGACGCGGGGCCGGTGGGTCTGGCAGTTGCCGCCTCGCTTGTCGGGCATGGCCATGACGTCGCAATCGTGGATCGGCAGGCGGCGGGTGCGAATACGTCGCGCGCCGCCGTCGTGCACGCCCGGACCCTCGAGATGCTCGAGCAGATCGGCGTCTCGGAGCGACTGGCGGAGTTCTGCTGTTCTTCTCTACACACGGCATCTTGGTCGTGGCTCCTCTTCCCGACGGGTCGTTCCGCCTGGTGGCCGACGTCGACGACGCGCCGGAACAGCGCTACCGGGCGGGGCGCGTCGTGCTCGCAGGCGACGCGGCACATACCCACAGCCCGGCAGGTGGGCAAGGAATGAACCTCGGCCTCCGTGAGGCGGTGACCCTCGGGGATGCGCTCTCGGTCGCGCTGCGGGAGGGCCGCGAAGACGAGCTCGACGAGTGGGCGGCCTCCAATCGTGCCGAGGCACTGCGTGTGGTCGCGCTCACTCACAGGCCTACTCGACTCGCGACTGCCCCGCCGGTTGTTCGGCCGCTGCGCAACGTGGCGCTGCGCCTCCTCGCACTCGTGCCGGCATTCCGGCGAGGCTTCGCTGAGCAGCTCTCTGCGATCGGCCCCCGGTGAGGCAGACAGGTAGACCATGCCCGGGACTACAGCTGGAAGGAGATCCGCAATGAACACACCGCCGATCGTGTCGCCTGAGGAGTGGAAGGCCGCGCGCGAGGAACTGCTGGTCAAGGAGAAGGAGTTGACCCGCGCCCGTGACGCGCTCGCTGCCGAGCGCCGGCGGATGCCCTGGCTGGCAGTGGAGAAGCAGTACCAGTTCGACGGGCCCGAGGGCAAGGCAAGCCTGCTCGACCTCTTCGAGGGCCGCCGTCAGCTCATCGTGTACCGCTTCTTCTACGGGCCGGACATCACCACCTACGCCCGGGCCGGCGACTCATACCCGGAACGGGCCTGCGTGGGCTGCTCCTTCCTCGCCGACCAGGTCGCGCACCCCGCGCACCTGAACGTGCGGGACACGACGCTCGCCTTCGTCTCGCGCGCCCCCCAGGCTGAGATCCAGGGCTTGAAGGAGCGCATGGGCTGGAACATCCCCTGGTACACGCTCATCGACGACTTCGACGCCGATTTCGGGGTCGACCAGTGGCACGGCCACAACGCGTTCATCCGCGACGGGGACCGAATCTTCCGCACCTACTTCATCGACAGCCGCGGCGACGAGGCGCTGGGCAGCACCTGGAGCTACCTCGACATGACCGCGCTCGGGCGCCAGGAGGAGTGGGAGGACTCCCCCGAGGGCTATCCCCAGACGCCTGCCTACCAATGGTGGAACTACCACGACGCGTACGGCGAGTCCGCGTGATCGCGACCAAGGAAGGGCGCATGCAGCCTCGCGTTCTGCTCGACGGCCTGGCGATACCGGAGTCGCCTCGCTGGCACGAGGGCCGGCTGTGGTTCTCGAACTGGGGGACGAGGCAGATCGTCGCCGTCGACCTCGACGGCAACAGCGAGGTGGTCGGCGAAGGCCCCGATGGACTCGGTTGGGCGACGAACTGGCTCCCGGACGGAGGCCTTCTCATCACCGGCCAAGAGTTGATCCGGGCCGAGCCGGACGGGTCGCGCGTACGGCACGCCGATCTCAGCCACATCTCGTCGTTCGGGTGGAGCGAGATCACCGTGGACGGGCGCGGCAACGTCTACGTCAACACCATCAACTTCGACTTCGCCGAGTTCAACGACGTCCTCACCAGCGGCAGGGCTCCCGGCAAGATCGCGCTCGTCACGCCGGACGGCGAGGCCCGTGAGGTGGCGAACGAGCTCGCCTTCCCGAACGGCATGGTCATCACGCCGGGCAACGAGACACTCGTCGTCGCGGAGTCCTTCGCCGCACGCCTCACCGCGTTCGACATCGCAGCCGACGGCACGTTGTCGAACCGTCGGGTCTGGGCGGACGGGGTCGGCCCGGACGGCATCTGCCTCGACGCGGACGGCTGCATCTGGGCCTCGAGCGCGAACATGGCGAACGACTGCGCCCGAATCCGCGAGGGCGGTGAAGTGCTCGAGCGGATCGATCTCGGCCGCCCCTGCTTCGCCGCCATGCTCGGCGGCCCCGACCGCCGGACGCTGTTCATGCTCACTGCGGACTGGCGCGGCACCGAGGGGGTCGAGGACGTCGTGAAGGCGAGAACAGGACAGGTGCTGGTCGTCGACGCTCCCGCGGCCGGCCTCGGCTGGCCGTAACAGGGGACGTCCTGCGGAAGCGGAGGCCATCTCGAACCTCGCGGCCGGGTCCGGAGGTCCGGTTTACGAAGCCACGGTTCCGCCGCTCGCCCGCGAGCTCGCGCCGCGGCGCGCCAACGCCGTCTCTCCGGGCGTGACCGGGACCAGCTGGTGGGACCCGCTCCCTCGCCCGGAACGCGAGGAGTGTTCCAGCCGTTTGCGGAACTGGAGTTGGGGTCCGACGAGCAGGCGAACAGGATTGAACGCTACCGACCTGGCCTGCTTGTCGGACCCCTGTTCTGTCAGTCCGCCCCGAAGCGGCGGGCTGAGGCGTCGATCTGGGCCAGGCGCCGCAGGGCCAGCAGCAGCGGCTCCACCAGGATGGTGCCGAGCACGGTGTAGCGGACGGCCGCGTCGCTCGGGCCCGCTGGGACGCCCGCCACCTCCTGCTGGGCCAGGCCCTGCATCGCCCGCGCGTAGTCGAGCACGTCGTCCTCTGGCAGGGTGAAGTCGGCCGCGTCGAGCGCCGCCAGGGCTGCGGCCAGCCGGCGCACCGGCTCGGGATCGGCGGTCTTGAGCCGCCACCCCATCCTCTCGATCACCGACTCCGCGGCTCGGGTGTCAACCTCGTCGTCGACCCGCGGCCCGAGCAGGCGCTGGACCTCAGCGAGCAGGTCATGCATGGACGCCGGCGGATGCGCAAGCTGGTCCAGGACGTCCCGGGCCGCGGCGACGCTCAGGCCGCCAGCGCCGAGGAGCGCCCGCACCAGCCGCAGTCGCGCGACGTGCGTCTCGTCGTACTGCGCCTGCGTGGCGGAGGTCAGCCGGCCATCGTGCAGCAGCCCTTCCCGTAGGTAGTACTTGATGGTGGCGACCGGAACGCCGCTGAGGCGGCTCAGCTCCGAGATTCGCATGGGACGGTTCCCCCAGAGATTGGATAGTGGTACTCTCTATTATTGGAGAGTGACAGTATCCAATATAGCCC
>DASZCE010000235.1:0-2430 GCA_035943455.1 Gaiellaceae bacterium
ACCAGAAGGAGGTGCGGATCACGCGGGCGCGGCCGGGGCCCTCCGGCTCGTCGAAGTAGCAGCGGAAAAAGGCGCTCTTCACGCCGGCCGCGAGCAGCACGGTGAGAACGGCGGAGAGTGCAATCAACGTCTCGATCAGCCCATAGTCCGCCGGGGACAGGTAGCGCGTGTAGACGGGCAGGAGCAGGACGGCGATGAACCGGGAGACGAGCGAGCCGAGCCCGTACACCGCCGAGTGGCGGGCGAGCTCGGCGAGCCGTCTTGCTAGTGACAACTTGTTACTTGCTCCTCGGACTGCCGCCAACCAAGCGCCTCTCGACGATGGGCGGCGCCGCCTCCGTCCAAGTAACAAGTTGTTACTTGCCCGAACGTCACGAGAGGTCGATGCGGTCATCGGCGAGCAGGTCGAAGCGCCGCTCGCGCTCGGCGTCGAGCATCGAGGTCATCGTCTCGCGCATCGTGCTGCCGGGATAGACCCAGATCTCCGGGTGGACGAGCAGGTGGAGCCACTCGAACTCGCCGCGCGCAAGCGCTTCGTGCGGGCAGCCGTGCCGCCAGCGGTGGTTGGAGTCCGACCGGTAGTGATCCGGGTCGAAGTACGGCGCCTGCATGACATTGAGAGCGCCGTTCAACGGCTCGGACATGTAATCCGGATCCGGGTTGTGCCAGGCAACGATCGGATCGAAGCGTTCGTCGAGCTCCGCCCCCGGCCAGACCGCGTGGAGGCCGACGCGGTGTCCGAGCTCGCGCAGGCGGTTCAGCGCCCGCAGGCCCTCGGGAGAGGCGAGGTTGTAAAAGACGCTCTGGGTCATCAGGAAGTAGGTCGACGGCACGCCGGCATCGGCCTCGAGCTCGGCCATCCGCAATGCGGCGTACAGCGAGAGGTCGACGTCGTGGCGAAGCAGCACGTCACCCGGCTCCGGCGCCTCGTCGAAGAACGTGAAGCGGTAGCCGCCGATGGTTGCGGCGTCGAGCAGCTCCCGGTAGTGATCGAGCTCAAAAGCGCAGGTCACACGACCTCCACGTCCAACAGTCTCGCCGCTGCCTCGGCCCGCTCGACCGCATCGAGGTTGGTCGACCCGACTGCGATCACGTAGCCGCGGCGGTCGCCGTCGACCTGCACCGGTCTGATCGTCTCGCCTTCCTGGAGGTAGAGCTCGGCCTCCACGACGCCCGGGAACGCGAGCACCCTCTCCAACCCGCTCACGCGGACGAGCTTGCCGGTCGGCAGCGGGCCGGGCTCCGCCGTCAGGAACGAGATCGCCATCGGCTGCTGCATCCGCGGCTGGACGAGCTCGTTGGGGACCGGCCGGCCCAACGCCTGGTGAAGCGCAATCTCGACGAGATCGATGCCGACGCCGTAGCGGCCGACCAAGTCCATCTGGCCGGCGGGGATCCTTGCCGCGACCTCGATCAGCCGCGCGATCCCGTCCTCGCCCCAGATCACCTGCGGATATGCGATCCCGTCCCGAAGTCCGAGCGCGTGGACAGTGGAGCGTCCGACGCGCTCGATCTCCTCGAGCGAGTCGCCGAAGAGCGTCGAGGGATAGACATGAGCAAGGGCCACGCCGAACCCCCGCCCCGGCGGGCGGCGCCGGTCGGATAGCGTCACCACGGTCACCTCGCCTCCGCGTGCGACGAGCAGGCCGTTGACTTCCAAGCCAGGGTGGTAGCTCTCGAGGATCGCCTCCTCCTCAGTGGACTCCGCGAGCGCCGCGTACAGATGCCGCTCGATGTCGTCGACAGAGGCGACGAGGAAGAGGCCCCGCTGTCCGGCCGAGTCCGCGGGTTTGAGGACCGCCGGAAAGCCGACCGCATGGGCAGCTGGTCTCACCTCGCGAACGTGCCGGACGGCAGCGAAACGCGGTTGCGGCACGCCGGCATCCGCCAGCCGCCGGCGCATGGCGATCTTGTTCGTCATCAGGTGCGCCGTCTCGGTCCCGATGCCGGGCAGGCCGAGCGCCTCCGCGACGGCCGCCACCACGGGAACCGCACGGTCTGCGGCGAACGTCATGACGCCGCTGACTCGATGGCGGCGCCCGACCTCGGCCACGGCCTTCACGTCACGAAAATCCAGCACCTCGCCGATGTCGGCGCGCCGGAGGCCGGGGGCGTCGGGATTGCGGTCGACGGCGACGACGCGCGCACCGAGTTCCCGCACGCGCTCCACTGCCCGCCGCTGGTGGCGTCCGGCCCCCACGAAGAGGACCGTGGGCTTCTCGGTCACGGCTTGCCGGAGAGCAGGAATGCGTGCTTTTGCCAGCGCGCGATCTCGCAGCCGTCGTCGCGACTGAACCGGGTATTCACGGTCTCGTCGCGGTAGACGCCGTTCACCGACGCGACCTCGGGGCCGCCGTACTGCTCCGTGCAGAGCGCTTCCTCGGGCGTATCAGCGAACGGCTGGTCGAGCCCGTCCAGCCGGTTACAGGC
>DASZCE010000236.1:0-4536 GCA_035943455.1 Gaiellaceae bacterium
GTTCCAGGCGATGTTGACCTTGGCGCCGAGAAACCACGTCGCCCACTCCGCCCCCCGCGAGAGATCGACGACCTGATCCCATCCCCGCGAGAACTCGAGCCCCATGTCCTCGATCGCGGCCGGCCAAAACCACTCCGGATCGTGCTGCGAGCGCTGGACGAGCTCCCAGTAGTCGTCGATTCCGTGCCGGTCCATCAGCCGCACGACGTTCGCCCGCGCGCGCACCCCCTCGCTCGGAGTCCAGATCACCGCGCTCCCTCGACGTGGAAGTCCGGCAGCCAGGTCAGCCAGTCCGGCAGGTACCAGTTCGCGTCGCCGAGCAACTTCATCGTCGCCGGAAGGATGACCGAGCGGATGATCGTCGCGTCGATCAGCAGCGAGACGGCGACGCCGAATCCCATCTGCTGGAAGGCAACGAGGTCACCGAGGGCGAAGCCGCTGAAGACGGCGATGATGATGAGGGCCGCGCCGGTGATCAATCGCGCCGTCGAGCCGATTCCGTGGGCGACGGCGACGTCGTTGCTGCCCGATCGCAGGTAGCGCTCACGGATCCTGCTGAGCAGAAACACGGTGTAGTCCATGGACAGTCCGAACAGGACCGCGAAGAGAAAGAGCGGCACCCAGGCTTCGATGAAGTCCACCTGCTGAAAGCCGAGGAGGTCGTTGCCGAAGCCTTTCTCGAAGACCAGGATCAGCGCGCCGTACGCCGCTCCGACCGATAAGAGGTTGAGCAAGATCGCCATGACGGCCACGACGATCGAGCGGAACGCGACCGTCAGGAGCACAAAGGAGAGCGCGAGCACGAATGCAATCAGGATCGGAAGCCAACGATCTGTCAGCGCGAAGTAGTCGATCGACTCGGCCGTCTCGCCCGTCACAAGCACGCGTGCGCCCGGGATCTCGGTCCCCCGCAGGTCGCGGACGGCGTCGAGCGCCCGCTCGTCGCGGCTGTCCCCCGCCGGCACCGCCTCGATCAGCGCGAGCCGCCGAGCGGGATAGAGATGCGTCTCGACCTGGCGGAAGGTGCGGTTTCTCCGCATCTCCGCCGTCAGCCGCTCGACCGCTGCGCGTGTGCGCGGATTCGCGACGTTCACGTCGACGACGACCTGGACACTGTCTGTCGTGCCGACGCCGAACTCGCGCTCGAGGGCTACGAACCCCTGCTTGGACTCGAAGCGGTCGGGCATCGTCCGGATGCCCGCCTCGCCCGTCTGGAATCCGAGCACGGGAACGGAAAGGGCGAGCAACGCGCCGACGCTGATCGCCAAGCTGACAACAGGACGTCGCATGACGGCCCGCACGATGGCGCCCCAGAAGCGCCCCTCGGCGCCGGTTCCGCGCTCGGCTCCCCGGCCGATCACCGGAATCCGAAGCGAGTTGACGCGATCCCCGAGCAGGCTGAGGACTGCGGGGAGCAGCGTCAGCGCGGCGAGCACCGACGTCAGTCCGACGAGAATCGCCCCTGTCGCCAGGCTCCGGAAGATCGTGTTCGGAATGATCAGCAGCCCGAGCATGGCGACCACGAACGCCATGCCGCTGAAGAGCACGGCGCGGCTGGCCGTGGTGCCGGTGACTCCAATCGCGTCGAGCTTGTCGCGGCCGGCGGAGCGCTCCTCCCGAAAGCGTGAGACGACGAAGAGCGAGTAGTCGATCCCGAGCGCGAGGCCCATGCCGCTGAGCATGTTCACCGTGAAGATCGAAAGCTCGAACTTGATGCCGACGAGCGACGTGAGGCCGAGCGCGGTGATGATCGCCACGAGCGCCAGCACCAGTGGGGCGAGGCCGGCGATTACGGCGCCGAAGACCAGCAGCAGCACCACGAGCGCGACCGGAAGCCCAAACTGAAGCTCGCCCGTCTTGAGGTCGTCCTGCGAGAGATGCTGGAAGTCGTTTTCGACCGTCCACTCGCCGGTGACGTAAAGGTCGAACGCCCTGTCACGCGCGGCAGCGAGCATCTCGCCGACGTTCTCCGCTGCCGCCTCGTCGGCGAGGCCGACCTCGATCACGATCGCATGCCGGCTCTGCGCCGCCGGTGTGTCGATCACGTTCACGACCCCCGGGGTGGAGTGGAGCCGCTCGACGATCTGCTCGACCTTGGCGCGAAAGCGCGGATCGCTCGGCGTCAACGTGTCCGAGCGGATCAGGACGACGTCGGATGTGTAGTCGCGCGGATTGGGCGGCAGCCGCTGCCCGATGAGGTCGTAGGCCTGCTGCGACTCGGGGTTGTTCAGCTGTTCGGCTTCGCCGGTGAGGGCGTCGCCGAGAAAGAAGACGATCACGACGAATGAGGCGAGGATCGCGGCGGCCCAGGCACCGACGGTGCGCCATGGATGCCGAGCCGCAGCGGTCGCTAGCGAGCGCACCGAAGCCGATCGTGGGCCGTTGCGGTCACTCCTCCAGATTCACAGGTCATGGCTCGCGCGGGAACCGCGCTTCGCGGTCTCCTGGGTTCGGTCAGCCTCCGGCGCAATTCGTACCGGGAGTTGCATGATTGACCGACGAACTTAGTGACCGCTAACATAGTGGACACTAACTCGTGAAGCTGCACTGGATCTCAGAAGAAGCACGGAAGTGGTGGACGCTCGCGGCGGTCGCGTTCGGGCTCTTCATGATCATGCTCGACAACACGGTGGTCAACGTGGCTCTGCCGTCGATCGCCGCAGACCTCGAGGTCGGGTTGTCCGAGCTCGAGTGGATCGTGACGGGCTACGCCCTGACGTTCGCCTCGCTGATGCTGACCGGCGGCAAGCTGGCCGACCTGCTCGGCCGCAGGCTGATCTTCGTCCTCGGACTCACGATCTTCACGGCGTCGTCGCTCGCCTGCGGCCTGGCGGGAAGCGGCGAGCTGCTGATCGGGGCGAGGGTCGTGCAGGGTGCCGGCGCTGCGCTGATGAACCCGGCGACCCTGTCGATCATCGCCGCGACCTTCCCGCCGCGACAGCGCGGCACGGCGATCGGGATCTGGGCCGGCGTCTCGGCTCTCGCCCTGGCGATCGGTCCTCTGGTGGGCGGCTTGCTCACGGAGCACATCAGCTGGAGCTGGATCTTCTTCGTCAACGTGCCGATCGGCGTCGTCGCGATCATCGCGAGCTTCCTCCTGATCCCGGAGTCGCGCGACCAGTCGCTGGAGCAGCGGCTCGACCTTCCGGGTCTCGTTGCCTCCGGCATCGGGCTCTTCTCTCTGACGTACGGGCTCATCGAGGCGAACACGTACGGCTGGACGTCGGCACGGATCCTCAGTGCCTTCGCCGTCGCCGTCGTCATGCTCGTCGCGTTCGTGCTGCTCGAGCGGCACCAGCGGATCCCGATGCTCGACCTCAGCTTGTTCAAGAACGGGACCTTCACCGGCGCCAACCTCGCCGTGCTCCTCGTGGCGCTCGCGATGTTCGGCGTCTTCTTCTTCATCTCCCTCTACATGCAGGGCGTTCTCGGGTACTCCGCCGTCCAGGCCGGCGCGGCGTTCCTGCCGATGACGGTCTTGATCATGCTCGTCGCGCCGATCGCCGGACGGAGCACCGACCGCTTCGGTTCCCGCTGGCTGATCACCATCGGGATGATCCTCCTGGCCGGCCAGCTTCTCTACTTCTCACGCCTCGGTGTCGAGGAGAGCTACTGGACGCTCTTTCCCGCGATGGTGATCGGCGGCTTCGGGATGGCGATGGTGATGACGCCGACCGCCGCGGCGGCCGTCCGGGCGCTGCCGGTCGACAAGTCCGGCGTCGGTTCCGCGGTGCTGAACGCCTTCCGCCAGGTCGGAGGGTCGATCGGCATCGCTCTGATGGGCGCGATCATGGCGCACCGCGTGGGCGACGTTCAGGGGCCGGCCGTTTTCCGGGACAAGCAGCTCTTCGTCGACGCGCTTTCGACGACGCTCACCGTCGCAGCGCTGATCGCCGTGCTCGGCGCGGTTGTCGCCTTCGTCCTGGTCAGGGCGCACGACACCGGCCCGGCGACCGAGGGCGTCCCAGAGATCGCGTGATGAGCGCGACGAGACTTCGTCTCTCCGCCGAAGAGCGGCGTGCCGCGGTCCTCGAATGCGCGTGTCACGTCTTCGCCAAGGGCGGCTATCAGGGAGCGACGACGGCGGAGATCGCACGTGGGGCCGGTGTCACTGAGCCGATCCTCTACCGTCACTTCAGGTCGAAGCGCGAGCTCTACCTCGCGTGCTTGACCGAGGCCTGGAGTGAATGCCGCGTGATGTGGGACGCCGCGATTGCCGGGGAGCCGGATCCGGGGGCCTGGCTCGGCGCGATGGGCCGAAGCTATCTGGCCGCGAAGGACAAGCGCGGGCACGTAGCGACGCTGTGGGTCCAGGCGCTCACCGAGGCGAGCGACGATCCCGAGATCCGTCGCTTCGTCAAGCGCCACATGCGCGAGGTCCATCAGTTCGTGGCGGACGTCATCAAGCGCGCGCAGGAATCGGGCGCGGTCGTTCGCGACCGCGATCCTGCCGCCGAGGCGTGGATCTTCATCGCCATCGGCCTGCTCGCGACCGTCAGCAAGCGAGTCGGCGGGATCGTCGACGACGACTTCCCC
>DASZCE010000237.1:0-3981 GCA_035943455.1 Gaiellaceae bacterium
CGCGTTCGTCCATCGAGGCCATTATCGCCACCGTGTCAGATCGGTGCTACCGTGATCCGACCAAGGCCGATCCTTTCCGCTCCTCCCTTCGCGAAAGGCTGCCCAGGCCGGTGCCTCGAGGACTCCTTGGTGTTCGTCTCGTACGTACACCAGGCACGGGGAGGTGGCGGATGGAAGCTGGAAACCAGCAGGACCGCGAGCTTCGCGCGGCACGAAATCAGTCGCTCTTCCGCGCCGTCAACGAGAAGCTGCGCGGCCTCAACGACGCGTTCTCGGACTTCAGCGACAGCTACGCGATCGCGTGCGAGTGCGCCGACACGACATGCGTCGAGACGCTACAGATCCCGATGCAGGACTACCTCGACGTTCGAGAGCATCCGGACCGGTTCGTCGTGCTCGCCGCCCACATCGTCGCCGACGTGGAGCGTGTCGTCTCATCCAGCAACGGGTACGTCGTCGTCGAGAAGAATGCGCCTGTGTCCCTCATCCCCGAAGCGCAAGAGCGGCAACCCTAGCGGGCGTGCCGGGCGCGGCGCCGCGGCGGCGGATGAAGCAAGGCGAGCGTGACCGGAACGGCTGCGGCGCGCGACACGGGTAGCTCTCGACGACGCCCGGGATTCGGAGGAGCCAGCGCTCGCGGCGCTCTCCGGCGAGATGGAGCAGCTGTCTGCCCACCTGGAGCGCGAACTCGAACGCTCTCACCATGGTGAAGCGGATACGCCAGGAGTCGGCTGAACGGGAATTCCTCACCAATGCGGCGCACGAGCTCCAGAGCCCGCTGACGGCGATCGTCAGCGCGATCGAGGTCCTTCAGGCGGGAGCGAAGGACACGCCAGAGCGCGACATCTTTCTCGACCACATCGAACGTGCCTCTGCCCGCCTAACGCGGCTCGCTCGCGCGTTACTCGTGCTTGCGCGAGCGGAGACGGGCTCCGAGCCTCCGAGAACGGAGCTTGTCGCCCTCGACGAACTGCTCACCGATGTCGCGGTCTCACTCCGGCCCGCAGCGGGCGTG
The DNA here is from genome assembly GCA_035943455.1 of Gaiellaceae bacterium. Classification (GTDB taxonomy): domain Bacteria; phylum Actinomycetota; class Thermoleophilia; order Gaiellales; family Gaiellaceae; genus JACDAN01. Next base: position 1,016 of record DASZCE010000237.1, read on the forward strand.
GCGGTCGACGTCTTGTGCCCGCCGGATGCTGCTGCGCTCACGAATCGAGAGCTGGTCGAGCACGCGCTCCGGAACGTCGCTGAGAATGCAGCGAAGTACACCGCTGAGGGGACGATCGAGATTGCCGCGGAGGTCGCCGACGGACGAGCCGAGATCCGCGTCTCCGACACGGGCCGTGGCATTCCCCCGGAGGAGCAAGGTCGAGTGTTCGAGCGCTTCTTCGGTGGCGACGGGACCGCCGGTGGCGGTTTCGGTCTTGGTCTCGCGATCGCTCGCGCCGCGGCCGATGCGCTCGGCGGCGAGATCGAGCTGGAGTCGACTGTCGGGAAGGGAACAGTCGTGCGCCTTCGTCTCCCTCAAGGCGTTAGCCTGATTCAACGGTGAGCCGGGTTCTCGTCGTCGAGGACGAACCTGCCGTGCGAGACGCCCTCGGCTATGCGTTGCGTGGTGAGGGGTTCGACGTCGATACCGCTGACGACGGGGAGAGCGGTCTGCGGGCGGCACAGAAAGGGGACTACGACGTCGTCGTCCTCGACCTCATGCTGCCGAAGATGTCGGGGACGGAGGTTTGCCGGCGGCTCCGCGGCGAGAGCGCGATCCCGATCATCATGCTGACGGCGAAAGGGGCCGAGCTCGACCGCGTGCTCGGCCTCGAGATCGGAGCCGACGACTATGTGACGAAGCCGTTCTCGATGGCCGAATTGATCGGCCGGATTCGCGCCATCCTTCGCCGGCGACAGCTCGATCGCTCCGGCGCGGACGCGAGGGTGCAGGTCGGCACACTCGAGCTCGATCCGATGCGGCACGAGGCGCGGGTCGAAGGCGAATCCAAGCGGCTGACGCCATCCGAGTTCAAGCTTCTGCTCATGCTCGCCGAGCAGCCAGAGCGCGTCTTCAGCCGGCGCGAGATCATGCAGCACTTGTGGGACAGCGAATACGTCGGGGATCAGCGCGCCTGCGACATCCATATCTCGAACCTTCGCCAGAAGCTCGAGCGCGACCCCGCTCGCCCTGAGCGCATCGTCACGGTACGAGGCGTCGGGTACAAGCTCGCCGCTGTGTGAGCGAATCTCGACAGAGCTTCGTCGAAACGCTCAGAGCGCGGCGGCTAGCGTGACGTCATGTCCGTGCTCGAGTTCAGCGTCAGGACCGCCGAGGTAGGCGACAACGCGTTCATCATCACGGTGACCGGTGAGGCCGACCTCCATACCGCGCCGGAGATCGACCGCGCGCTGCACGGCGTCCTCGGCCTCGGCGGTACCGCAACGGCCGTCGATCTTGCCGACGTGAGCTTCGTCGACTCCACAGCACTCGCCATCCTGCTTCGCCACCAGCGTCGGTTCCGAGGACGCGGCGGCGACCTGGTGATCGTGACGGCCGACCGCCGTGTGCTGAGGACGTTCGAGATCACCGGACTCGACCGCGTCTTCAGGATCGAGAAGCGTCTCGCCGACGGCGTCGCCGTGCTGCTTTCGGATTCGAGCCGCTAAGAGGCCCAGCGGAGGCTCAGGAGGCCGGCCTCGGGCGGAAGCTGTGTTGATCACGGCTCCGCCAGCACGGAATCGACAGGCACTGATCCTCTGTGTGGGAGGTCGTTGCCTCCGCTGGGTTGACGGACGCTATTTCCTCCGGCTGATCAGGAGCCTGGGCTCTGTGGGCGTTTCCACATCGCCGGAACGGGACCGACTAGCGACGAACGATCTTGAAGATCGGCCTGGAGACGCGGAGTGCGACGGGGTCGGACCACGACATCTGACGGCCTCCGGCTGGCAGCGCCAGCGAGATGCCGCGAACGCGGTAACGCCAGCGCCCAGGCGCAAGCGGGAGTGTCGCCGAGGTCGAGGGCGTCTCCAGCGATCCGGCCTTCGTCCACGGATATGCCCGCTTGCTCCACTGCACCTCGTAGCGGTCGGCTCCGAGGGCCGGCTTCCACGCAACGAGCGGCGAACCGTAGACCGCCGGCCTCGCGCGGTTCGCGGTGAACAGGCGGCCGCTCGTGCTCAGGCCGGATACGTAGGGCGCCGCGCCTGCAGTGGCCACGACGGCCTCGCTGACCTTTCCGAACGTGAACATCCGTCCGGCGCCGCAGACATCCTGGGCAAGCTCGGTGTCCTGATACTCGAGCAGGTTCGGGTCGGTGGCGCTCGGGCGGATCCGTACGGGGACGACGGTATAGAAGTAGCGGTTCTCGGGCCAGCCGTTGTCCCAGAGGTCGACGAGGGGCGGTGCGAGCGACGCCGCCTCGACCTTGTCCTTCTCCGAGGTCTTGTCTTCCTCCGACGGCGTCTCCGCGTTACCGGCCTCCTTCAGCGACTCGTTCTCGGTCACCGGCGCATCGTCGACGGCGAAGGTCTTGCCGTTCTTGCCGTCGCCGATGATCCAGCCGTTCCGGGCGCGCAGCAGCTCGGAGCTGTTCCCTGGAAGCACGAGGCCGCCCGTCGTTCGCGGCGCCCACGCCGGGGAGCCGACGATCGAGCCGCGGTAGATGATGTTGGCGCAGTCGGCATCGGTGGAGACGTAGACCCTGTAGAGCTCGTGAGGGCTCGGCGAGAACTCGTCCCTGAACGCCAACTTGCCGTCGTAGGCGAGCGCGGGCATTAGGCGGAACGGCGTCGCCTGGCTCGAGTACGCGTCGGAGGCCATGGCGGTGAGCGACATGGTCCCGGAGGACATCGGTGGGTTGAGCTCGACGTAGATCGCGCTCCACGGGCCGTACGAGACGGCAGGTACGCCGTTAACCGCCGCACCGATCTTCGACCGGACGGCACGGACGCGCCAGCGGACGACACCCGTCCAGCTCGAGTCCTGGTGGAAGGTCCAGTGCTCACGCTCGTCGGCGACGTTGGTCTTCGTAGCGATGCGTTTGTTCGGTCCGAGGAACCAGACGTCGTACCCAGTCGCGCCCTCGACGGGCTGCCAGCGCACGAGTCCCGGCGGGCTGATGTCCGCCTTGGGGATGTTCGACC
>DASZCE010000238.1:0-5955 GCA_035943455.1 Gaiellaceae bacterium
GCGACCGTGGACTTCCGGAGCATGTACACGTCGCTGCTGGAGCAGTGGTTCGACTTCGACGCGGATGCCGTGATCCCGAACGCCCGCGCCTACCGGCGGCTGCAGCTCGTCAAGTGAAGGCTGTCGCGCTCGTGCTGCTCACCGCTGCGGCCGTCGGCGCGGCCGCGGCGCCGCTCCGTGGCGCCGCCGGCCCGGCGCGCGTTCAGGTGACGGCGCTCGAGTTCGAGTACCGGCTTTCGCGGCTCTCCATCCGGCAGGGACAAGCGCTGATCGAGCTCGTCAACTACGGCGAGGACGAGCACGATCTCACGCTCCGCCGGGTGGGCGGCACGAAGGTCTGGACGATCAGGAACCTCCTGCCCGGATCTCGGGCAACGCTCTCCGTCCGGCTGCGTCCGGGGCGGTACCGGCTCTGGTGTGCCGTCGCGGACCATGCGGGCCGCGGCATGCGGGCAACCCTTCGCGTCAGGCGCTCTTAACGGAACCTGGTTCCGTTAAGGACGCCGGTGCGGCGTCCGCCGGCTCCGAGCGGCGGGCCGCCCGCCGGCTCTTTACAAATTCCTTACCGAACCAGGTTCCGTTAAGAGCTCGGCGTAGACCGCATCGGAGAGGCGCGGCCACGCCTCCTTGGCCCAGTCGCCGAACTCGCGGTCGGTGAGGACGCCGAGCGCCGCGTTCACGTTTGGATCGACCCAGAGAAACGTGCCCATCGCGCCCCAGTGCCCGAACGTGCGGTCAGAGGTCTTCGTTCCGGACCAGTGGCCCGGTTTCGCGTCCTTGAGCTCGAAGCCGAGACCCCAGTCGTTTGGGTCGAAGCGACCCATCTCCGGGATCACGCCGGCCAGACCAGGAAACTGCACGCTCGTCGCCTCCGCCAGCGTTTCGGGTGCCATCAGCGTGGGAGTGAGCAGCTCCTCCCCGACCCGCAGCAGATCGGCGAGGCTGCCGAAGAGACCCGCTCCTGCGGAGCCGCGCAGCTCCGCCTCCATTCCCAGGGGCTCGAGCACGGCCTGCGACAAGTACTCGGCGAACGACATCTCCGCGCGCTCTGCGAGGAAGTCGGCCACCACCTCGAAGCCGGTGTTCGAGTAGATCCGCCGGGCTCCCGGCTTGCCGATCGGCTTCGACCCCTCGAACGGAAGCCCGGACGCGTGCGCGAGCAGGTGGCGGACGGTCGCGCCGGGTGGACCGGCGGGCTCGTCGAGGTCGAGGATGCCCTCTTCGGCGGCAACGAGCACGGCCAGCGCGGTGACGGGCTTGGTCACGGACGCCCACGCAAACCCCCGATCGACCTCACCGCGAGTCACGACGACCGCGCCGCCCGCGACAACGCCGGCCGCCGCGTTGGCCGCCGACCATGCGTCGATCTGCTCCAACGCTCGCAAGCGGGCGATACTAGATCCGTGGATCATCGTCGGATCGAAGGGCATGCGCCGATGGAGCCGGTCGTGGGCTACTCGCGCGCGGTCGTCGCGGGAAAGCATGTCTACGTGTCGGGGACGGCGCCGATCCCTGCTGACGGCACCGATCCTCCCGAGGACGTCTACGAACAGGCTCGGCTCTGCCTCGAGATCGTGCTCGCCGCGCTCGAGCGGGCGGGCGCTCGGCCGCAGGACGTCGTACGCACGCGGATGTACGCGGTCGGCGAGGATACGTTCGAGGAGATCGGCCGCGCCCACGGCGAGGTGTTCTCCGACATCCGTCCGGCGACGTCCTGGATCGCCGTCAAGGCGCTTGCCGATCCGCGCTGGCGGGTCGAGATCGAAGCGGAGGCGGTGCTGCCCGCATGAAGCAGGCCTGGCCAGCGTCGATCACCGATACGGGGCTCGGGCCGGCAGGGAGCGTTCTCGACCACGCGTTCGGCCGCGGCGCGGCCTACACCCTCGGCGTGGAGGAGGAGTACATGCTCCTCGACCCCGAGTCGTTCGACCTGGTCCAGCGGATCGACACGGTCCTTGCCGCGATCGTCGGCCACGAAGACGAGGCGCGGATGAAACCGGAGCTGATGCAGTCCGTGCTCGAGGTCGCGACGCCGGTGTGTCGCACCGCAGCCGACGCCGGCCGCGAGCTCCGGCGGCTGCGGCGGCGGGTCCGCGAGATCGCCGCCGACAACGGCCTCAGGGTCGGCTCTGCGGGAACGCACCCGTTCAGCCTCTTCGAGCGCCAGCGGATCACCGCGCGCGATCGCTACCGCGCCCTCGTCGACCAGATGCAGTACGTCGCTCGCCGCGAGCTGATCTTCGGGCTGCATGTCCATGTGGCCGTCGACGACCCGGACAAGGCGATCGACGTCGTCAACGGCGTGCTCGTCGACCTCCCGCTTCTCCTCGCGCTCTCTGCGAGCTCCCCGTTCTGGCGGGGCGAGCCGACCGGACTCGCGTCGACCCGGCAGCCGATCTTTGCGGCCTTCCCCCGCTCGGGACCGCCGCCGCGATTCCGCGATTACGCCGACTACGCCGAGGTGATCGGCTACCTCGAGCACACCGGCTGCATCGCCGACTACACCCACATCTGGTGGGACATCCGACCGCATCCGAAGCTCGGCACCGTCGAGATCCGGATCTGCGACGGCGTCACGCGCGTCGAGGACGCGATCGCGATCGCGGCGTTCTGCCAGGCGCTCGTCAAGCACTACTCCGAGCTTCACGACGAGGAGGGTGAGGTTCCGGGCTTCCACCGGATTCTCACCACCGAGAACAAGTGGCTCGCCGTCCGCTATGGCCTCGAGGCGCCGATCATGGACCTCGAGACCCGGCACCGAAACCGAGTGCCTGTTGCCCAGCTCGTCAGGCGGCGGCTGAGGGACCTCGAGCCGCACGCGAGGGAGCTGGGCTCCGAGCGAGAACTCGAAGGGATCATGGAGATCCTCCGGCGCGGGAACGGCTCCGACCGCCAGCTCCGCGTCTACAACGCGAACCGCGACATCGTCGAGGTCGCCCGCGAGATCGCGGACGCGACCGAAGCCGCCGCCTGATCATGGGACCGGAGCCGGCCCCGCGCTCGTACGGAGAGCGTGGACCTCTGCGACGAGGGCGGGCGTATACGAAGCGGGCGATGGCGGGCTTGCGTGGCGACGAGCGTGCCTGGATTCGGGGTGCGCAGGCGGGCTCGCTATCGGATCTCGAGGCGCTCTTCCGAGAGCACTGGCCCCGCGCCTACCGCGCCGCGTACCTGGTCGTCCACGACGGGGCGGCGGCGGAAGACATCGCCCAGGAGGCGTTCCTCACGGCCATTCGCACGCTGGACCGCTTCGATCGCCGCCGCCCCTTCGGGCCTTGGCTCCATCGCATCGTCGTCAACCGCGCGATCGACTGGGCGCGCGCACGGGCACTTCGCGCCGAGGTGGGCGACGGTGCGCTCGCGGCGGTCGCCGACGACGATCACACGGAGAGCGCGTTCTCTCCGCCCGTGGTGGCCGCGCTGGCGGAGCTCTCTCCTGAGCACCGGGCTGTGATCGTGCTGCGCCACCTGCTCGAGTACACGCCCGGCGAGATCGCCGAGCTGCTCGAGCTGCCGCGCGGGACCGTCAACTCGCGCCTCCGCCGCGGCCTCGACGAGCTCGCCGAGCGCTTGGAGGGCGATCGGCGATGAACGAACGCAGGCTTCGCAAGGCGCTGCTCGCAGCGGTTCCACCCGACGAGATGGGCGCGCAGCGGCGCAGCTGGCGGGTCGTCCGGACCGCGTTCGGAGAGCGGGAGCCGACCCCGTGGCCGATGCGTCATCGACGCCCCATCGCAGCCGTGGCGGTCGCGCTCGCCCTGCTCGCGGCCGCGCTCAGTGCCCCCGGCCGCGCGGTGCTGAGGGGGGTCAAGGATGTCGTGACGACGGAGAAGGTCGTCGGCGTCCCGCGCGCCCGGCCGGCGCTGTTCTCGCTCCCGACGAAAGGCCGCGTGCTCGTCTCCGCCCCGACCGGCGTCTGGGTCGTCTCGGCCGACGGTTCGAGGCGAAAGCTGGGCGGCTACAAAGAGGCAACCTGGTCGCCCCACGGCCGTTTCGTCGGGGTCTCCAAGCGCCACCAGCTGTCGGCTGTCACACCGAAAGGAGTCGTTCGCTGGACCCTCTCCCGAGCAAACGTCCACCACCCCCGATGGTCCTCGAGCGGCTTCCGCATCGCCTATCTCAGCGGCAGCAACGTCCGTGTCGTGGCGGGCGACGGCACCGGCGACCGCCGCTTGGACTCCGCGCGGGACGTCGCGCCGGCCTGGCGGCCGGGCGACGAGCACGTACTCGCCTACGTCGACCGCAATCAGACGGTGAACGTGGTCGAGACGGACTCGAATCAGACGCTTTGGACTGCGGGCGGAATCGCGGCCGACCCGACGCAGCTCGAGTGGTCGGCGGACGCGACCCGCCTGCTCGTCGTCCGCAGGCTGCCGGGTGGTCGCTTCCTGCTGATCGTCTTCGACGACGGGGGGCGGCGGCTCCAGACCCTGGAGTTCCCCGGGCGCCCGCTCGACGTCTCCCTCGCGCCTCGTGATCACAGGATCGCGCTCATCCGGCGCCTCGGCCCGAGGAGCGAGCTGCTCGTGGTGGACGCTGACACGTTGCGCCGCCAGAAGCTCGTCTTCTCGGGCAAGGGCACATTCGGCGACGTGGCGTGGGCGCCGAGTGCTCGATGGCTGCTCCTTGGCTGGAAGAGCGCCGACCAGTGGCTCTTCATCCGGTCGACCGACGTCAGCAAGATCAAGGCGTTCTCCAGCCTGCGAGTCCAGTTCGATCCGGGCGGCACCGGACGCGGCGCCTTCCCGCGGATCGAGGGCTGGTGCTGCCAGTAAGGTTCCGGCGTGCTCGAGGTCGGCGAACGGATCCCCGACGCGCACGTCTGGCTCGCACCCCGCGAGACTCTCTCGCTCCACGAGCTCGTCGAGGAGCGACCGGTGCTGCTCCTCTTCTATCTCTTCGACTGGTCGGCCACCTGAACGAACGAGATGGAGCTCCTGCGTGACAGGAGCACGGAGTTCGAGGAGGCAGGGGTACGGGCGATGGCGGCATCGCGGGACTCGGCCTGGTCGCACGTCGCCTGGACGCAGGCGCTCGACCTGAACTTCCCACTCCTTTCGGACTGGAACGGCGACGCGATCCGCGGCTTCGGCATCGCACGCGAGTACCGCGGGATGAAGGACGTCGCCCGCCGTTCGGCCTTCCTGATCGATCGCGACGGTACGGTCCGAGCCGCATGGCGCTACGAGGATGGGGAGGTCCCGGACTTGGACGAGCTCATATCCGCGGCGCGGCAGTTGTCGGCCTCGTCGTAGCGCTCTACGCGGGCGCCGGCCTCGCATCCACGTGGCCGGCGCTGAAGCAGGCCGACGACCGGTTCCTGGCCCAAGGCCTACCGAGCGAGGTCCCCGGCGCCGCCGCGCCCGGCGATCACCTGCAGACGCTCTGGCAGCTCTGGCTTCCGGGACACGAGCTGGGGCGAGGCGGCGACCCCCTTCACGACCGCTACAGCTTCCAACCGGAGGTCGAACCGCGGATCAACTTTGCCGGCTGGCCGTTCGGGCTTCCGTTCTGGCCGCTCCACGCACTGCTCGGCTCGGTCGCGGCCTGGAACGCGTTCCTGCTGCTCGGCTACATCGGCGCCGGAAGCGCCACGTTCCTGTGGCTGCGCTCCCTCGGCCTCGGCACTGGACCCGCGCTCGTGGGCGGGCTCGCGTTCGCGCTCGCCCCGTACCGGGCCGTCCAGGGCGGTGCCGGCCACCTGCTCGCCTGGATCGCGATGATCCTGCCGCTCTCGCTTTGGGCGTGGGAACGGCGGTGGTTTGTCGTCTCCGCTGCGGCGCTCGCGTCGATCCCGCTCTCAGGGCAGGTCCATCTCGCCCTCGGAGCAATCCCGTTCTTCGCGCTGTATGCGTTGCTGCGTGGCGGCAGCCGGCGCTGGGCCGGAATCGCGGTGGGCGGGGCGACCGCCGCCGGGCTCGCGGTCTGGTGGCTGTCGATCCGCGGCTCGATCGG
>DASZCE010000239.1:0-4492 GCA_035943455.1 Gaiellaceae bacterium
CGCGTTCGGACCTCGTCCGGGACCGAACGGCTTCTCGTGGGCGAACGGCTCGCGCCTGTACTACGCCAACCTGACCTCGAACCTCGGCTCGAAGAAGGACGAAACCTTCAAGGGGTTCGAGGCGATCTACGTCTCCCGGACTGACAACCCGCAGCTCGCCGCGCAGGGCGGTCCGGCCGGCAAGGCGGCCTGGATGCATCCGGTTCGCGTCAGCAAGCAAAGCTCGGCCACGTTCGCCGACAAGGAGCAGATCTGGGCCGACAATGCGGCCTCGAGCCCCTTCTTCGGCAACGTCTACGTCTGCTGGGCGAACTTCGTCGGAGCGTCTGCGCCGCTCGTCGTGGCGACCTCGCGCGACGGCGGTAGCACCTGGGCGCAGCAGCACGTGACGCCGGCGCACAACGTCGCTCCCAAGCACTGGGGCCAGTCGGGCTGCACGATCCGCACCGACTCCCACGGCGTCGCCTACGTCTTCTTCCAGGAATTCCAGAACCCGGCGAAGGTCGGCCTTCCGCCCACCGGCACACATACGCTCGTGAAGTCGTTCGACGGCGGCGCCACGTGGACGAAGCCGCTGAGGCTCTACACGGTCATCGATCCCTGCTTCGCGCTCAACTTCGACGGCTCGGGACTGCGCTGCGTCGAGGACGGGCTGGCGGGTGCACGGAACGATCTGTCCGCCTCGCCGAGCGTGTCGATCGCGAACGGGGCGCCCACCGGTGCGGGCGCCACGAACCAGATCGTCAACGCCTGGGCAGACGGCCGCGACGGCCTGAACGGCGAGGACGTGATGTTCTCGACCTCGACCGCCGGCGGCAATCCCGGCACCTGGTCGGCGCCGCGGCGGATCCAGACGGGCCCGAATGACCGCGGCTACTACGCCGCGCCGGCGATCTCGCCGACCGGTGGCGACGTCTGGGTCGTCTACAACGCGTTCACGACGCCGTTCCAGACGACGACGACGACGCCACGGGGCCTCGTGGGCGTGGTCACGCACGCTTCGGTCTCGCCGGCGGGCGCGGTCGGGGCCTTCACCGAGGTGCACCGCGGCGCAACCGGCGACCCGCGAGCCTCGAGCCAGAACAACCTCGTGCTCGAGTTCCTGGGCGACTACGTCTACGCGGTCGCCGGCCACACCTATGCGGCTGCCGTTTGGAACGACGTCCGCGAGGGGGACGACTGCCCCGCGATCGACGTCTGGCGCGCGGGTGTCCAGACGGCGACGACGGCGGACGACGTGCCGAAGCCTGCGCCGCAGCAAGACTGCCCGCCGAGGTTCGGCAACACCGACATCTTCGGCTGGACGTCGGCGCCGTAGCGGCGGCGAGATCGTAGGGGAGGACGGCCCCGGCCGTCCTCCCCGGCGCCGTCCGACGGCTCCGTAATCGTGCACGGATGCACACCCTCATGCGGGGTGGGCAGCGTCCGCGGCTGCGCTGCCCATCGTGGTGGGCAAGTTCGTCATGACCGCCGCCGGCGCCTCGGCGGCGCACCCGCAACCTGCCCGGAGCTAACGGGTGCGGCTGCGGCGGCGCTACCGGCTCCTCGCACTCGTTGCGCTCGCGGCTGCGCTGATCGCCGTCTCCACCGCGATCGGGATCTCGCGAAGCATCGCGCAGGAGGAGTACGCGAAAACGGACGAGAGGCTCGCGGCCGAGCTTGCCGGCGCCGTCCGCGTCGTCGGGGAGCTGGGAAAGACCGCGCGCGCGAGAGCCGTTCGGCTGGCGGCAAGTCCGGAGGTGCAGAGCGCGCTCGTCCGGCGCGACGAGGCGTCGTTGCGGACGATCGCTGCACGCGAGCCGGGCGTCTCCTTCGACGTGCGCGGAAACCGGATCGGCGGGGCCGACCGGCCGGGCGGGGTGGAGATTCCGGCTTCCGTCGTCGCTGGCGGGAACGAGATCGGCCGTGTGCTCGTCGAGGTTCCGGACGCCGCAATCGAGGCACGCACTGCGCTCGCGCCCGGCGACCGCATCGTGGCCGGACGCGTCTCGACGTTGACGCCCTCGCCGAAGACGCTCACCCTCGACGGTCGTCGGTACCGCGCAGTCTCCACATTGGGTGGGTCGACGCGCCTAACGGCGCTTGCGCCGCACGGGCCGCTCGCCGATGTGATCAGCGAGCGCCGGCGCCGAGTCCTTCTAGCCGTGCTCGGATCCTTTGCGACCGTCGTGCTCCTGGCGTTTCTCGCCGCGCGGATCGGGCGGCCGCCGGTGCGGCGGGTGATTCGCGCGGGCGACCGGCCTCCTTCCGCGCGCAGCGACCGGCGGTCGCGTGAGGCGGCCGAGCTGGTCGGGAACGTCCTCGCGGCCGGCCACGACGTCGATGCGCTCCTGCCGGTGATTCTCGAGAGCGCCGTCACGATCACGGGAGCTGCGAGCGCCCGTCTGGTCGCCGACGGGAACGAGCTCGCGCGCGCCGGCTCGCCGGAAGGCGGCGGCCGCCCGCTGAAGATCACACTTGCCGCCGGGTCGACGAGCGACGCGCTCCTCGTTCTCTACCCGCCGCGCGGCCGCCGCTTCGACGACGAGGCCGTCCAGCTCGCCGAGTGGCTGGCCGGGCGGGCGTCGATCGCGCTCCAGAACGCCCATTTGCACCGCGTCACGCGGCAGCTGGCGACAACGGACGAGCTGACCGAGCTCGCGAACCGCCGGCAGTTCGACGAGGCGCTTGCGGCGGAGATCCTCCGCGCCGAGCGCTTTCGCGATCCAGTCGCCGTCGTCGTCGCCGACCTCGACAACTTCAAGGAGATCAACGATCGCTTCGGCCACGACGTCGGCGACCTCGTCCTGCGCGCATTTGCTGCGGCCATTCGCCAGAACGTGCGGGACGTCGACCTGCCAGCGCGGTACGGCGGCGAGGAGTTCACGGTTCTGCTCCCCGCGACCGACGCCGACGGCGCACAACAACTCGCGGAGAGGTTGCGTCTGGCCGCCGAAGAGCTCTCCGTCGACAGCGGCGGAGGCGGGACGGTGCCGGTACGGTCGAGCTTCGGCGTCGCGAGCTACCCCGCCGAACCTTCCGCCGCCGCCCTGATGCGCGCGGCGGATCGTGCCCTCTACCGCGCAAAGGCGGAGGGCAAGAACACGGTCGTCGTGGCCGAGCGAGAGGCGGCGGCGGCGTCGTGACGTCCGGTGACAGCGTTAGCGTCGCGCGATGCGGCTATTGCGGGAGGGAGTTCGACGTTCGCCGATTCCAGGTTCGCGTGGTGGGTAGGGCGAGCGTGTACGACAGTGCCGAATGCGCCCGCCTTGACGATGTCGGCGAGCGCGTCGGGGCCAGGCGCAGCCGCGGCGTAGGCCGTCGAGGCCAACTGAGGTAGCGCGATGATCGGCCGCGCCCTGATCGTCCTGGCGGTGGCCGCGAACGTGGCCGTCGCGGGCGTGTCCGTCACGGGGTCGGCATGGCTATGGGAGCGGGCGGGGGATCCCGTCGTCCGGCGGGAGCCGCTCCCCGCCTTGCCGCCGATCGTGGACGAGACCAACGTGCCCTACGACGAGGAGTCGGCTCGGCTGTGGCCTGCGAAGAAACCGCTCGCGTCTCCCTCCCTCCGAGCAGAGAAAGCGCGAAGCACCCGAAAACCGGCGCGGCGTGCGCTGGTCTCGCCACGATCGCGTGCTCCCCGCCGGGCCAACGCCACGGCTGTTCCGACTCGCAAGCGGGCAGCGGGACCGAAACCGAAGCGTCACAAGCCGGTGCCGGTTTCGCGACGGCCGAAGCCGCGTCATCCGCAGCCGAGTCCGCCACCGCCGTCGCCACCGACGGCGCCGTCACCGTCGGCGCCGGCGCCTCCTCCCGCCCCGCCGCCGCCCGTTCAGCCCCTGCCGCCTCCGCAACCGGTCGCGCCGCCGGCACAGGAGCCGAGCGCCGAGGACGAAGAGGCTCGTCGCAAGCCGAAGAAGCCCAAGAAGGAGAAGAAGCCGAAGAAACCCAAGAAGAACGACAAGGAGCACGCGACGAAGCCGAAGAACGACCAATGGGCACCGGAGGACGAGGACGACAACGCCGAGCCGCCCGATGCAGAGGAAACGGAGGGCGACGACAGCGGCTCAGACGAGTGGAACACCGGCCATGGCAAAGGCCACGGCCACGGCCACGGCCACGGCAAAAAAGGGCGATAGAGGCGACGATTAGGGACGGCCTCAGCGGTTTCGGCCGCTAGGCTGTCCGAAATGGCGAAGAAGCGGCAAACCTTCGGAAAACTGCAGCGGGAGCGGGAGCGCGCCGAGAAGCGCGCGCGGAAGCTGGAAAAGCGGGAGCTAAAGAAGGCGGAAGCAGACGCCGCGGCCGAAGTCGAGGCCTCGACGGAGCTCGAAACCTCCCCGGACGAGAAGCCGAGCGCCGACCGGGTCTAGCGGCGGCGGCTCGACCATTCGCGGACCTCGGTAACGTCGACCGCGAGTACCGGTCCGTCCGGGGGTTCGTCGCGGTACTGGTGGTACTTCTCCGTGAGGAGCGCTAGCGCCCGTGCGCGCTCGCGTCCGTCGTCCAGCAC
>DASZCE010000240.1:0-4931 GCA_035943455.1 Gaiellaceae bacterium
GTTGAGTACCGGTCGAACGGACGAACGGCGATCGCCTCGACGCGTCGGCAGCTCTTGCGCATCCGTCAGCCTTACGCGAACCACAACGGCGGCCAGCTCGCGTTCGGCCCCGACGGCAGGCTCTACGTCGGGATGGGCGACGGGGGCTCCGGCGGCGACCCTCAGAACCGGGCGCAGAATCTCCGCGATCGCCTCGGGAAGCTCCTGCGGCTGAACGTCAACCGCCCGGGTGCCCGGTGGCAGATCGTCGGTTACGGACTCCGCAACCCGTGGCGGTTCTCGTTCGACCGGGCGAACGGCGACCTCTACATCGGCGACGTGGGTCAGAACGCCTGGGAGGAGATCGACTACACGCCCCGCGAAAGCGCCGGCCTCGAGAACTACGGCTGGGACGTCTACGAGGGACGAGAGCGGTTCGAGGACAAGGCACCCTCGGGAGGCCGTCTCGTCTTTCCGATCACCGTCTATCCCTTGGGGACACACTGCGCCGTCGTCGGCGGCTTCGTTTACCGCGGCCGGGCGGTTCCCGCCGCTCGCGGGCGGTACTTCTACGGCGACAACTGCAGCGGCACGATGTGGTCGCTGCGCGTGGTCGGCGGGCGGGCGCGGAGCGTTCGCCGTGAGTCGTTCCGGCTCGCGGAGCTGTCGTCGTTCGGCGAGGACGGACGTGGCGAGCTCTACGCCGTCACGCTCAGCGGCGGGCTCTACAAGCTGAGAGCACGCTAACCGGCTCTGCGGCGGCGGACCTGCGGCCCCTGCTGGCCGAGCGACGCGTACGCAAGCGCCTGCAGCGAGTCGTTGAGGAGCGCCAGCTCGCGGACGATCGGTGCGAGGTTCTCGCCGCTGTCGAGGCGGCGGTTGAGGCCCTGGAGCTCGGCGGTCAGGCGGTCGAGCCGCTCGAGCAGTGCGTCGAGCTGGCGGTCGCCGACGTCTTTGGGCCGTTGCATACAACAAATGTTAGTGAGAAGCCCGGCTGAGGTCGTCCCTCGAAAGCCAGCGGCGTCCGACGACGAAGACGCCGACGGCGACGCCGAGCGCGTCCACGACCACATCGAGCGGGGAGGCGAGTCGGCCCGGGACGAAATGCTGGTGGAGCTCATCCGTGACGGCGTAGGCGACGCCGAGCACGAGCGCCGCACGTTCGCTTCCGAGCGCGCGGAGGAGCAGAAGCCCGAGCACTCCGAACTCGGCCGCATGCGCCAGCTTGCGCAGCGCGAGATCCCAGCCGCCGAGGCCCGTGCCGAGATCCGGGATCGACGAGACCACGAAGATCAACGCCGCCCAGACCACGACCGGCCCCCACCGCCACGCCTCCCGCACGGGCGGTCATACTAGGGCGGACAGACAAGGCGAGCGGTGAGGGAACCCGGTGCGAGTCCGGGACGGTCCCGCCGCTGTGAGGGGAGACGCTCCCAGCCGAGTTGCCACTGGCCCGCGGGCCGGGAAGGCGGCGAGGGAGGGCGCCCCGAGTCAGAAGACCTGCCGCCCGCCTCCACCGAACCCCTCGCGGAAGGAGGATTCGTGCAACGCTCCCTCTTCACGCTCGCGGCGGCGGCGTTCGTCGCGGCGCTGCTCGTTCCGGCAGCTCTCGCCGCCCGGGTATCCGTCCGGGTCGAAGGTCGGACGACGACGATCTTCGGTGCCCTGGAGACCCCGTTCGAGGCCGGCGCGAACGCACTCCAGGCGCTGGACGCGGCGAGCCTACGGGCCGAGTTCTACTACCACGTCACGACCACCTCGTTCGGCCCCTACGTCGACCAGGTCGGCCGCTATCCGGCGGGCGGGACGAACGGCTGGGTGTTCAAGGTCAACGGCGCGTCACCGCCGGTCGGGGCCGACAAGGTCGTCCTTCAGAACGGCGACCGCGTGCTGTGGTACTGGGCGACGTTCGGGCCCTCGGGCGGACCGCCGACGCTGCTGCTGACTCGTAGCCGGCGCAACTGCTACCGCGTCATGAGCGAGAACGACGCCGGCGCCGATGCCCCCGCCGCCGGAGCGATCTTGCACGTAGACCGACGCCGCGTTCGAACCCGGGCGGGGCGGGGCTGCGTCGGCCGGCATACGGGTCTCGTGCGGGCGACGCTGACCGGCGCCGTGCGCTCGAACGCGCTTCGTTGACTCTCCGCCGGCTTTCGACCCTCCTTCTCCTCGCGCTCGGCCTGCTCGCGGGGTGCGGGGAGGAGGCGTCCGGCGAAGGTGCGTCGCAGCTCTGGGTCACGCGCGACCGCGGCGCCGAGGTCGTGCTTACGGCGCACGTCCCCGCTGGAATCTCCGCGATGGAGGCGCTCCGGCGCCAAGCCGACGTGGAGACGCGGTACGGCGGCCGCTTCGTCCAATCCGTCGAGGGGATCGAGGGCGGGCTCACGGAACAGCGTGACTGGTTCTTCTACGTCAACGGCTACTGGGCCGATCGGAGTGCAAGCGACTACACGCTTCACGACGGCGACGTGCTCTGGTGGGACTACCGCGCATGGGGGGAGCAGCTCCGCGTGCCGATCGTGGTCGGGGCGTTCCCCGAGCCGTTCCTCCACGGCTACGACGGGCGGCGGCGGCCCGCTGTGGTGGAGGGGAAGCCGAGCGAATCCGCGCGGACGCTCGCGAAGCTCGTCCGCGGAACGCTGAACGGGCGATCGGAAGGCGCGAACCGGCTCATCATCGTCGGTGGCAGCCGATTCCGCGCGCGCCTCAGCGGAGGGCCCGGAGACCCCGTCGTCTTCGAGGTCGGCGTTCAGGCCGCCCGGCGGCTGGCGCGGAAACCGGCGCTCGCCCGGTTTCGCTATGAGGGGCTGCCGTGAGTCCGGTGCCCGCCGCCGCTCTGCTTTCCGCGTTCGCCGTCGCGGCGTTGCTCGCCGACCGCACGGTGTCCGTTGCGGCCATCGCCATCGTCCTCCTCGGTGTCTGCCTTCGCGCTCCTCGGCGGCGCCGCTGGCCGTATTTGGCCGGCACGCTCCTCTCCGGACTCGTGCTCTTCCTGTTCAGCCCACTGCTGGGCTCCTACGGCGGCGTCGTCTACTGGGAGGGACCCACGGTTCCGGTGCTCGGCCGCCTCGACGTCACGAGCAACGAGCTCGAAGAGGCGCTCTTCCAGGGGCTCCGTCTCGCGTCAGTCGGCCTCGCCTTCGCCGCCTACGCGCTCCTCCTCGACCACGACCGCCTCCTTCAGGCCGGAGGCCGCCTGCGCCGCTCCGTGCTCGCGGTCGCGCTCGCGACGCGGCTCCTTCCGACGCTAGAGCGGGACGCCGCCGGCTACGTCGAGGCGCTGCGAGGCCGCGGGGTCGAGGTCGAAGGATTGCGGGGCCGGGCGCGCCTGCTCTCGCCGCTCCTCGCCGGCTCGCTCGAGCGCTCGCTCAACCTGGCCGAGTCGATGGAAGCGCGCGGGTTCGGCCGGCCCGGGAGGACAAGGGCCCCTCGGCCGGCGTGGCGGCGGATCGACCGCCTCGCGATCGCCGCCTCCGTCCTGCTCGTGGTGAGTGGTGTGCTGTGGCTCTAGCCCGCGTGGACAGGCTGGGCTACCGCCATCCCGATGCGACCCGGCCGGCGCTCGAAGACGTCTCGCTGGAGCTCCAGGCGGGCGAGCTCGTCTGCCTGCTCGGGCCATCGGGCTCCGGGAAGTCGACGCTGCTCCGGGCGCTCGCCGGCCTCGTGCCGCACTTCCACGGCGGGACGTTCGCCGGACGGGTCGAGGTCGGCGGCCGGGACACACGTCGCGCTCGTCCGAGCGAGCTCGCCGGGACGGTCGCGAGCGTCTTCCAGGACCCGGAAGACCAGGTCGTCTTCACGCTGGTCGCGAACGAGGTCGAGTTCGGGCTCGAGAATCTCGGCGTCCCCGCGGCGCAGATCCCGCTGCGGGCGCGGGCGGCGCTCGAGGCCGGCGGCGTCGGCCATCTCGCGCGCCGCCGGACGTCGGAGCTCTCGGCCGGAGAGCTGCAGCGAGTCTGCCTCGCCTCGGCGCTTGCACTCGGCCCCGAGCTCCTGCTCCTCGACGAGCCGACCTCGCAGCTCGATCCCGAGGCGGCGGAGCGGCTGCTCGAGCGGCTCGGCGAGCTCGAGGCGGCGGCGGTCGTCTCGGAGCAGCGGCCGGCGTTGCCGCTCGAGCACTGCGATCGCGTCCTCTTCCTTGAAGCCGGCCGACTGTTGCTCGACGCACCACGCGAGCCGGCGCTCGACTGGCTCGAGCGGAACCGCCCGGCGTACCTGGGCAAGTTACAAGTTGTTACTAACGAGGACCGGGCGGTTCCGGACCAGATCGTCGTCCGGTTGGAGCACGTCGCGCATGCCTATGACGGTCGGCACGCCGTCGGGCCGGCGAGCCTCGAGGTCGGCCGGGGCGAGATCGTCGCGCTCACAGGACCGAATGGCTCCGGGAAGACGACGCTCGCGAAGCTGGCGGCCGGCCTGCTGGAGCCCGCGTCTGGACGCGTCGATCGGAAGGGCCGCGCCGCCTACCTGAGCCAGGATCCCGGCCGTTACGTCGTCGCCGAACGCGTCGACGAAGAGGTCGCACTCGGCGTCGGCGGCGATCTCGCGCGTGCGCGCAAGGCGATTGGCACCGTCGGCCTCGGAGGCTTCGAGGCGCGACATCCACGCGATCTCTCGAGCGGCGAGCGCGAGCGCGTCGCGCTCGCGGCGGTGCTCGTCACCGATCCGGACCTGCTCGTGCTCGACGAGCCGACCCGAGGAATGGATCCGGATCGCAAGCGGGCACTCGCCGCGCTTCTGCGCCGTGACTCCGCTCGGCGTGCGACCCTCGTCGTGACGCACGATCTCTCCTTCGCGGGCGACGTCGCCGACCGCGCCGTCAGCCTCGAAACGAGTCGGGAGCTTGTCGTTGCCTAGGGCGATTCTTGCCGGGACTGCCGCGGTCGCCTTCGCCGGGGGCGCCTGGGCCGCGCTCTCGCCCAAGGACGCGGGTCTCTCGTTGCTCCTCGTGG
>DASZCE010000241.1:0-6461 GCA_035943455.1 Gaiellaceae bacterium
TGTCGGACTCGAGCGAGTTCGCGGGGGCGGAGCTCTACATGGCCGTCCTGGCCGAGACCCTCCGTGAGCAGTGCTCGTTCGTTGTGCTCCTCGGCGACGGCGCCGCCGAGGAGACGCGGGAGCGGCTGACGCGCGCGGGCGCTGATCTCACGATCGTCCCCGGTTTGGGACGACGGCCGACGGCGCGCAGCGCCGTTCGGCTAGGGCGAGCGCTCCGTCGCCTTGAACCGGCGATCGTGCATCTGAACTTGACCGACCAGGGTGACGGCCTCGGCCAGATCGCGGCGGCAGCGCTCGCCGGGCGGCCGACGGTCGCGACCGTGCACCTCGTCCTTCCCTCTCGGGCGCGGTGGCGGGAAAGCATCTCGGGGCTGGCACTGCGCCGGCTCGACACGGTGATCGGCGTGTCGGCTGCAGTCACGCAGTACCTGCGCAGGCGGGGCGCCAATGCCGTGCTCGTCCGCAACGGGCTCCCGCCCCCCGTCCCCGATCCGAACGCGCGAGCGGCGCTCGGTCTGAAACCCTCCGACTTCGTGGTCGGCGGCGTCGGTCGCCTCCACGCGCAGAAGGGCTGGGACATCCTCTGCAGGGCTTCGCTCCTCGTCCGGGAGCAGCGCCGGGATATCGTCTTCGTCGTCGTGGGTGAGGGGCCGGAGCGTGACCGCCTGGCCGCCAGCTCCGCCTGCAAAAGCGTGAGGTTCCTCGGCGCTCGCCGCGGCGCGGCGTCGCTGATTCCCGCGTTCGACATGCTCGCAGCGCCGTCTCGGTTCGAGGGCCTCGGCCTGACGCCGCTCGAAGCGCTCCACCAGGGGGTCCCCGTCATCGCCGCGAACATCGATGGGCTAATCGAGCTCGTCGGCGATTGCGCCGTCGTCGTTCCGCCCGAGAATCCGGAGGCGCTCGCCGCTGCAATCCTTCGCATGGCGGCCGACGACGGGCTTCGCGCCGAACTCGCAGAACGCGGCCGCCGCAGGGCACGGACGCTCTTCACGGCGGAGCGAATGGCGGCGGAGACGCTGGCGGTCTACCGCGTCGCGGCAGGTCGGCCGGGAGCGCTGGCTACAGTCCGCACGATGCGGCCCGCCGATGAGAGCCGATCGGGGCGGAGGCCCACGTGAACCTCGTTCTGTTGCTGGGGTACGGCGCCGTGATCGCCGTCGCCTCCTTCTGGGGGCTCGTCCGTCTCGAGCGCACAGGCCGCTCCGTCTCGACGGTGCTGCTCGTGATGTGGCTGCTCGTCATCGAGTCGGCGCTCTACGAGAACCCCAACCTTGTTCCGAATGGGCTCTTCCATCCGGGAATCGGGGTCGATCCGAATCCCGACGACGAGGTGATCGACTACGCGATCTCGTTCCGGCTCGTCGATCTGATCGTTCCGATCGCGCTCGCAGCGCGGATCTACGCGCGGGGCATCCCGCCCCGCATTCGCACGTCGTCGGTCTGGATGCTGGCGCTCTTCACGTGGCTCCTCGGCGCGGCCCTGCTCGGCTTCTACAACGGGAACGCCGCGGGCTTGATCACCTTCGAGCTCAAGGTGATCGTCTATCTCGGCGTCCTCGGGCTCGCCGCGACCGTCCCGGCTGATGCCTACACCGAGCGGCCCGGCCTGTATCGCCTGATCTACGGCTCGGCGGTGATCGCGACCGCTCTCATCCTCCTCGATGAGCTGGATCTCACGTTCTCGCTCGACGCCCCATTGCTCCCGCTGAACAACGTGGGGAACGTCGGGGCCGACGCGGCCAGCATCTTCGTCGCGCTCGGAATGCTCGCCCTGGCGCTCGGCGCGTTCCGCGCGCAACAGCGGCTCAGGCTGTTCGCCGCCGCAGGCCCGCTACTGGTCGTGCCCGCCCTCGCCGGCCAGCGCGCCGCCATCCTTGGCCTGGGCGTCTCCCTCCTCGTGCTCATGGTTGGAATGATCCTGGCGGGCCGCCGGCTGCAAGCCACCGCGACGGAGTTCGCCCTGCTCGCCCTGCTCGCCGTGGGCCTCGCGACGCTTCCGCCGGTCGCCCGCCTGGCGCTCGGGGCGCCTTCCGCTCATCTTCCGTTCGCCGCCGCCGTGGAGGAGACGTTCACGAGCCAGGCGAAGAAACAGTCTGCGGAGTCCCGTCTCAACCAGTGGAGGAAGGCCCGCGAGCTCATCGAAGAGCGCCCCGTGACCGGCTGGGGGCTCGGGAAGACGTACACGCACTACGACCCAGGCCACCGCGAGTTCTTCGAGACGGACTTCACGCACAACGTCGTCACCGACCTGCTGCTCCGCACCGGCGTGATCGGCGTCATCCTCTTCCTCGTTGCGATCGCGCTCGCGCTGGTCGACGGCTGGGGGGCCTGGCGCCGCCAGAGCGATGACCTTGCGGCTGCCCTCGCGCTTGCCTCGGTGGCGATCGTTGCGGGCCTCCTCGCCAGAGGGATGGTCGAGTCGTTGTTCGAGAAGTTCCGCCTGGCGACGTTGCTGGGGATCGCTTTGGGAATCATCGGTAGCGTCGCCGTCGCGCCGGCGCGCGCTCGCTACCGTGAACGGGCATTGAGAGCCGAACCCGCATGGAGTTCAAAGATCTCGTCCGTACACTGAGGCGGTTTCGGCTCGCCGCCGCAGCGGTTTTTCTCGCAACGGTCGCGATCGGAGCCGCGGCCGCGTTCCTTCCGGCCGAGCGCTACCGCGCGACGGCGACACTGCTGGTCGAGCCGTCGGGCGGCGACGTCGACTTCAGCGACGTGGAGGCCGTGCGGTTCCTGCTGCCGGCGCTCTCGGAGCGGGTCGATACGTCAGCGTTCCAGGCGGCGGTCAGGTCGCGAGTACCCCCCGCGATCGCAGACGAGGACGTAACCCTCTCGGCCACGGTCGAGCAGGGGACAGGGCTCGTAAAGCTGAGCGCGGAGGGTCTCAGACCTCGCGTGGTGCCGGTATACGCAAACGTCGCGGCCCGCACGTTGATCCAGCAGAAGGTGTCGAAGCGGATCCAGATCTCGGTACTCGACGCCGCCGACGTCCCTCACTCGCCGTCGAGCCCGCGGAAGGTCCCGATCCTGCTCGGATCGGCGCTGCTGGGGCTGATCCTCGCGGTCTTCAGCGCCCTCGCCACCCACGCGCTCTGGCGCGACATCCGAGACGCGGAAGAGGTCCGTGACGAGTTCGGACTCGAGGTCCTCGCCGAGATTCCGCAGAGCCGGGCGATCCCGACGAGGGTCGTCGAGCTCTTCAACGGTGCCGGCGATCCGCGACTCGTCGAGGCGTTCCAGCGATTGCGGACAAACCTAGGAATCGTCGGCGGACGCGAGAAGCTGGCCATCACCGTCACCTCCTGCGGGCCCGGGGAAGGCAAGTCGACGGTCACGGCGAACCTCGCCTGGGTGCTGGCGTCGCTCGGGCCGCACGTCGTCGCGATCGACTGCGATCTCCGGCGGCCGGCGCTCCATACCTATCTGGGGGTGAACCTCGAACGGGGCATCGGCAGCGCCGACGGCCTCGATCCCCGCTTGCTCGCTCAGCCGACCGCCCTCTCGTCGCTCTCCGTCGTCGCCGCGGGAACGACCGACCGCCACCCGACCGAGGTTCTCTACAAGACACTGCCACGGGCACTCGAGGTGTTCCGTGATCGGACCGTCCTCATCGATACGCCGCCGATGCTCGGCGTCGCGGAGTCGACGCTGATCGCCACGATGACCGGCGCCGTCCTCCTCGTCATCGACGGCAAGAGGACGACGCGCTCCGACCTCGAGCAGGTGCTCCACGACCTCCGCCGTGCCGACGTCAGGGTGCTTGGAGCGGTCGTGAACCGCGGTAAGCCCGTGACGCTCGCGCCGTACTACTACACGAAGCGCTAGCGCCAGCTCTCGGCGTTGTCCACGGGGACGAAGCCGATCTCTCGCCGAGCGTCGTCGACGTCCCAGATCCGCCACGTGTTCGCCGACACGCCGTAGTACACGGCAAACCGCACGCCCTCCGGTGCGCGGATCGAGGCGTCGACGAGCGCGACGAGGTCGCGGTGACTCAGAAGCGTGGCGAACTCGCGCGCGTTTCGTGGCCGGTCAACGGGGTTGACCGATCCGATGCGAAGACAGATCACCGAGAGCCCGCGCGTTTCCGCGTAGTAGCGGCCCGCGGCTTCCCCAAACACCTTGCCGACCGCATATGGGCTGTCCGGACGCACCGGATGCCGCGTCGTGATCGGGGTGAACGCGGCGGGATCGAGCCCGTCGTACGCTCCGGCGACGATTGCGGAGTACGGAGGTTCCCGCTCGTAGAGGCCGGTGACGTGGTTCGAGCTGGCGAAAACGAGGCGCTTCACGCCTGCCCTCGTCGACGCCTCGAGCGCGTTCCAGGTCGCCGGGAGATTGTTCGCACGCACCTCGTTCCACGAACTCGAGACGCTCGGATTGGCCGCGAGATCGACGACCACGTCGTGACCGGCAAACACGCGCTCGACGCGGCCCAGCTTCCGCATGTCCACGACGTGCAGACCAGACCCGCGCATACGTCGCGCGTCGAGGCCGCTGAGCGCATAGCGTTCCGCCAGCGCCTCGCGCAACACTCCGCCGATCAGTCCGGAGGCGCCGGTCACGAGCACCCGCGTCACGGCTCGAGCAGCATCTCCTCGAGATACCGGTCGCGCGCGTCCGGAGCGCCGGTGCGGAAGGCGCGCGATGCGGGGTCGTCAGGATCGTCCTGGGCCGTGTCGCGGCGTAACGCGCGATCGCGCACGACTCGGCGACCTCGGTGGAGGAGCCCCGCGCCGGCGGTGGCGAGCGTCGAGGCTGCGTCCGCTCGCGTGGAGCGGACGATCAGCGTCGCGGGCGAACCGAACCCGCGGGAGCGATCCGGGGGAAACGCCCGGTCCAGGCTGCCGAGCAGCGCTTTCCAGAAGCGGTTGGGAAGAAGCTCGTCGACGACGCCGTCGGGCACAGACGCCGAGACAACGTGCTGCGTGCGGAGGAGCATCGCTCCGACGAAGAGATGCACCTTCGTCTCCAGCGAGCGCGCGACGACGTCTTCCCAGCGCGGAGGGTCGTTCACGATCGACCGCTCGATGTCCTTGAGCCAGATCAGGCGGTCGCCTCCCTGCTTGCAGGCGTGCATCGCCAGATAGATCAAGGTGTCCGCGGGATCGAGCGTCCGTGCCCGCAGACCGCCGACCTCGAACGGCCGCGCGCGAGCGACCAACTTCTCGGTGGAGATCGTCACCGCACGCCGAACGTCGCGGTCGTAACGCACGTCCCAGTGCACGTCGACCTCGGGCCCTCGCGGCGAGGCGACGACCAGCTCGCCGATCATGAGTCCCCGGAGGAGATCCCAGTTCCGGTCGACGAGCTCGAACCCCGCCGCCTCGAGCGCACGCAGGCTTTCCGCGAAGACGGGCCGCGGGACGATGAGGTCGAGATCCTGGTAGAGACGGAGCCCCGCCCGGCGGTACGCCAGCTCGCTCAGCGCGGGCCCTTTGACTACGAGCCACGGCAGATCCAGCGGCTCGAGCGCGGAATGCGCCTGCTTCAGTGTCGCGAGGACGTGCAAGTGGACGGCGAGCGCCTGCCGAGAGAGGCGATCGAGGCGGGTACGCGTGTTCTCGTCGACGTCGGGCAGCCGCCCGAGCGCACGGCTCACGAAGCCGACGATGCGGTGGTACCTCGCCGCCTCCGGCAATCCCTCGAGGGACGTCCCGGCGACGAGCCGCTCGAGCTCCCCTTCGTCGACCTCGGGCTCAAGCGTGGCGCGGAGGATGCGTCCGAGCTGCGCGGACTGCCACGGCATCAGGGCCGGCCTTCCACCGTGAGGCCCAGACGGCTGAGAAGGGGCGCGAACACCCGTCTCCGTTCGCCGGCGTCGAGGCCAGACACGAGGAAGGTTCCGAAGTAGCCGACCACGACTGCCGCGCCGCAGGCCGAAGACCCGGCAGGCGTACGGCAGAAGCGCAAAGAGCTGCACGGCGCCTGCGGCGAGGAGCGTGGCAAGCGCGACGCCCTCCAGGCCCATCGTCTGAGCGAGGACGATGCTGAGGCCGAGGTTGAGCAACGCCTCGGCGCCGTTGAGGGATGCGGCGGCACGGGCGTTGCCGGTCCCGAGCAGCATCTGCGTCGCGACCTGGGTCAGGGCCTTGACCGCCGCCGCCGCCACGAGGAAGACGACGACGAGGGTGGCATCGTCGAACCCGTCGCCGACCCAGGCCCGCACGGCGGGAGCAGCCAGGACGGCGAGAGCAATGCAGAGCGGCCCGGCGACGAGTAGGGCGACCCGCGTGCCGGCATACATCGTGCTGCCCAGCTCGCGCGGCGTCTGCCGGGCGCCGAGTTCCGAGGAGAAGGGGAAGAAGGTGCGGGTCAGTGGCAGGATGACCTGGTCGGCGAGCTGCGCCAGCTTCTGTCCGACGGCGTAGATCGCAGCCGCTGTCACGCCGACCGCGAGGCCGACGACGACGACGTCCAGCCGCTGGATGACGACCCTCGACCAGGTGGCCAGCGAGAACCAG
>DASZCE010000242.1:0-6117 GCA_035943455.1 Gaiellaceae bacterium
TGACGGCCTCTTCGCGCCGTTTGGCGCGCAGGCAGGACGCACCCGCAGCGGCCCGATCGGAGCCACCGCCGCCCCTCGTTCCTGTCTCCAGGAGCCGTGTCCCGGTGCCAGGCACGCAGCGATGGCCCCGGCAGACGCGTGATGGATGGGCTACGCGGCTGCGCGCGACTGGCGAATGCGCCACGAACGGAGCAACGACAGCAGCGCGCGCTCCTCGAGCTCGAGCCCGGTATCGCGCGCGCCGACGACCCGCAGATGGCGCGGGCGAAAGTCGTCCAGCGTTCTGCCGTCGAGATACTGCTCGACAACGGCGGGACTTACGTACGACGATCGCGCAACGGCGGCCGTGTTTCCGAGCCGCTCGCCGACCGAGCGCATCGCTCCCCGAACGACGAGCTTCGCCTCGGCCTCGGTCTCGGGCGGCCCTCGTTCGGCAAACGCGATTGCGGCGAGCAGCGTCCCGCCCCACGTCCGGAAGTCCTTGGCGGTGAATTCCTCGCCCATGAACTGCTGGATGTATTCGTTCAGCTTGCGGTCGGTCAGGTTGAAGATCTGCTCCTCGGCCCGATAGCGGAACAGCCTCCGCCCGCCCTCGAGGTTCGTCAGTTCGCGCATCGCGGCCGCGAGCTCGGTGTCGACGAGCGCCGTGTGCACCCAGATGCGGCCCTTTCCTCGGTAACGGAAGGCAATGCGGCTACCGCGGATCGTCACGTGGTTCTTCTTCAGAGTCGTGATTCCGAACGTTCGGTGCTTCTTCGCGTACCGATCGGAGCCGACGCGAAACCAGCCGAGGTTGATCAGCCGGACGGCAAGCGCGCTCGTCCATTCCCAGCTGAACTCGTCCCCGTCGAGGTGCTCCGCCATCGCGGTCCGCAGCTCGGGAAGCCGTTCGGCGAAGCGGATCAGCTTGTCGTATTTCGCCTGCTCCTGCTTCGCGCGGAAGGCAGGGTGATAGAGGTACTGCCTGCGACCGGCCGTGTCGACACCTGTCGCCTGCAGCTTCGCGCCCGGCCGCGGCGAGATCCAGACGTCCTTCCAGGCCGGGGGAATCCTGAGCGCCTCGATTCGCTCGAGCTGCTCACGGTCGGTGATCCGTCTTCCTTGTGCGTCCTCGTAGCGGAAGTGCCGCCGTGCGCCGACGCGCCTCCACCCTCCCTTCCTGGCCATCGTCCCCGTTCTCTCTCCCCCGAGAACGCGTTTCAATCCACTTCTAGAATCGGCCGCCGATGGATCCCGAGACGATCGTCGTGCTCGAAGGAGACCAGACCGGGCAGGAGTTGCTCGAGGAAGCCGTGCGTGTGCTGGCGCCCGACGTGATCGGGTTCGAGCTGAACCTCCCCCGGTTCGACCTCTCGCTGGCAGCGCGGCGGGAGACCGACAACGCCGTCGTCCACGAGGCCGCCGCCGCCATCAGGGAACACGGTCTCGGCCTGAAGGCAGCGACGGTCACGCCGGAGGGAGCGGGCGACGTCGGCTCGCCTAACCGGATCCTCCGCGAGGAGATCGGCGGCCGGGTCATCGTCCGAACCGGCCGCCGCATCCCCGGAGTCGTCCCGCTCGGCGGCGTTCACGCGCCGATCTCGGTCGTACGGATGGCGGTGGGCGACGCGTATGGAGCGAAGGAGTGGCGCGAGGGCGATGGCGAGGACGAGGTGGCGTTCCGCACCGAGCGGATCGAGCGCCGCATCTGCCGAGCGGTCGCGGAATTCTCGTTCCGGCTCGCCGAGCGCACCGGCGCGAAGGTCTTCGGCGGGCCGAAGTACACGGTCAGCCCCATCTACGAGGGGATGCTGAAGGAGGAGATGGACGCGGCGGCGGCACGCCATCCGGACGTCCCGTACGACCCGCAGCTGATCGACGCGACCTTCGCCTACCTGGTGACCTCGAGCGGCGCTCCGCTCGTGATTCCGGCCCTGAACCGGGACGGCGACGTGCTCTCCGACCTCGTGCTGCCGCTCTTCGGCTCGATCGCCGGCGCCGAGTCGCTGCTCGTCGCCTTCGACGACGACTACGTGCCCGACGCGGTCATGGCCGAGGCGGCCCACGGCACGGCACCGGCGCTCCAGGGCAAGAACGTCGCGAACCCGATGGCGATGATCCTCGCCGGCTCGTCGCTTCTCGCCTACGGGGACGAGCGGGCCCAACAGGCAGGACGCGCGATCCGGGAGGCCTGCCTCGAGGCTGTTGCCGACGGCATCCGCACCGCCGATCTCGGCGGCCATGCGGGGACGGACGAGTTCACGGACGAAGTGATCCGGCGGACGAAGCAGAAGCTCGACGTCTGGGCCGCGCTCTGAGCGTCTTCCCCGGTTTCGAGCTCACGCGGATCGATACCGGCGAGGCCGAGATCCGAGTGCGCCTCGGGGGCAGCGGCCCACCGGTTCTGCTGCTGCACGGCCATCCCCAAACTCACCTGATGTGGCATCTGGTCGCGCCACGCCTCGCGGAGGCATTCACCGTTGTTGCGACGGACCTCCGAGGCTACGGCGAAAGCTCGAAGCCGGCAACGACGGCGGATCACGAGCCCTACTCGAAGCGCGCGATGGCGCGGGACCAGGTCGCGGTGATGCGGCAGCTCGGGTTCGAGCGGTTCTCGGTCGCGGGCCACGACCGCGGCGGGCGCTGCGCGTACCGGCTCGCGCTCGACCACCCGGAGCGGGTCACCAAATTGGCGGTGCTGGACATCGTCCCCACGGCCGACATGTGGCGACGCGCCGACAAGGAGTTTGGCATGGTCAACTGGCACTGGTACTTCCTGGCCCAGCCGTTCGACTTCCCCGAACGCGTGATCGGGGCCGATCCGCGCGCGTACTACTTTCGTCGCGGCAGGGACCGCTTCCATCCGGAGGCTCTCGCGGACTACGAGGCCGCCGTGCAGAACATCGAGACGATCCATGCGATGTGCGAGGACTACCGCGCGGGCGCGACGTATGACCACGAGGCCGACGAGGCCGATCGCGGGAAGCGGCGGATCCGATGTCCGGTCCTTGCGCTGTGGGCCGGCCGGGATGAGCTCAGCCACTGGTTCGACGTGGTTGCCGTCTGGCGCGGGTGGGCAGACGACGTGCAAGGACGCGCCCTCGACTGCGGGCACTTCCTCGCCGAAGAGCGCCCGCAGGAAGTCGCCGACGAGCTCCTTACCTTCTTGAAGGAGTAGCGAACCGTGCCCGTGGAGATCGTCGAGGTAGCGCCGGGCCTCTGGTTCTGGCGGACCGAGCACCCGGATTGGACGCCCGAGGCCGACTGGCAGCCGACGGTCACTTCGACGTGCGTCGAGTCCGGCGGCGAGGTCGCGGTGCTCGATCCACTCGCCCCGCCCGACGACGCAGACGAGGTCTGGGCCCGGCTCGACGCGCGCCCGCCGACGCTCGTCGTCGTCCTCAAGCCGGATCATGTCCGCGACGTCGATGTCTTCAGCCGCCGCTACGGGGCGCGTGCGTTCGGTCCCGCCGTCTTCCACAAGGGCGACGTCCCGGAGACGGACCTCGAATTCATCGAGCCGGGAAGCCAGCTTCCGGGCGGGCTCGTGGCGCTGTACGACGGCCGAGGCCGCAACGAGACACCACTTTGGCTTCCCGAGCAGCGCGCTCTGGTCTTTGCCGACGCGCTCACCGCACCGGAAGGCGAGCTACTGGTGTGGGGGACGCCTTGGCACGACGAGCGGGCGCTGCCGGCGCTGCGATCGCTCCTCCAACTGCCGTTCGAGCACGTGATCGTCTCGCACGGGGAACCGCTCCACGACCGGGCCGCCTATGAGCGCGCGCTGGAGCTGCCGCCCTGGTCGCGCGAATAGGGGTTACGCCGACAGGCGCTCGTCCGGCAGCAGCCGGTCGAGCTCGCCCTCGCCCCAGAGGCGGAGAAAGGCCTTGACGACCCCGGGATCGAACTGGGATCCCGCACCACCACGCACCTCTGCGATCGCCTCGCGGATCGTGAGCGGCGGTCGGTAGGGCCGCTTCGAGATCATCGCGTCGAACGCATCGACAACGGCGACGATCCTTGCCCCGCTCGGGATCTGCTCACGCGTACGCCCGCTGGGATATCCGTGACCGTCCCAGCGCTCGTGGTGGAAGAGCACATACGGTAGGGCCGGCCGAAACGCCTCGAAGCTGCGGATGAGCTTGGCGCCGGCGACCGGATGCCGCATGATCTCGCGGTACTCACGCTCGTCGAGCGGCCCGGGCTTTCGCAGCACGGCGCCGTCGAGGTTCAGCTTCCCGACATCGTGCAGGAGGCCCCCGAGGCGCAAGGCAGCAAGCCGCGACGCCTTCCACCCGAGCCGCCGCGCCACGACCTGCGCCAGTGAGCTGACGCGCGCCGAGTGTCCGCGTGTGTACGGATCACGGGCTTCGATCGCCTGTGAGAGCGCCGCCAGGACCACGAGGGTCGAGTTCGCACCGCGTTCCGGTCTTCCTCTTTAGAGTTCCGGCGCCCGTGAGGATCGCCGTTCCCAAGGAGACCGCACCCGGAGAGCGCCGCATCGCGCTCGTCCCTGAGACCGTCAAGAGATTTACCGGAGCGGACGTGGATGTGATCGTCGAGCCGGGCGCCGGCGAGGCGGCGTCGTTCGCGGACGCAAGCTTCAGAGAGGCGGGCGCCGAGCTGGGCGATCCCTGGAACGCCGAGGTCGTCGCCAAGGTCCGGAAGCCGAGCGACGACGAGGTCGAGCGGCTCGGCGAGCGCCAGGTCCTGATCGGCTTCCTTGAGCCGCTGACCGACCGCGACCGCATCGAGCGGCTCTCGGCCCGGGGCGTGATCGGCTTCGCGCTCGAATCGATTCCTCGGATCACGCGCGCGCAGCCGATGGACGCGCTGTCGTCCCAGGCCACGGTTGCGGGGTACAAGGCGGTACTGCTCGCCTCCGAGCGGCTGCCCAAGTTCTTCCCGATGTTGATGACCGCGGCGGGGACGGTGCCGCCCGCAAAGGTCCTCGTCCTGGGCGCAGGCGTCGCCGGATTGCAAGCGATCGCGACGGCGAGGCGGCTCGGCGCCGTTGTCTCGGGGTTCGATGTCCGCCCCGTCGTGCGCGAGCAGGTCGAGAGCCTCGGCGCCTCGTTTCTCGATCTCGGCATCGTCGGCGAAGAGACGGCAGGCGGGTACGCGCGGGAGCTGACCGACGAGGAGCAGCAGCGCCAGCAAGAGGAGCTCGAGCGGAGGATCCCGGAGTTCGACGTCGTGATCACGACCGCTCTCGTCCCGGGCCGGCCGGCGCCGAAGCTGATCCCGGCCTCGGCGGTGGCCGCGATGCGCCCCGGGTCGGTCATCGTCGACCTCGCCGCCGAGGCGGGCGGCAACGCGGAGCTCACGGAGCCGGGCGAGGAGGTCGTCCACGACGGGGTGACGATCGTCGGTCTGACGAACCTGCCGAGCACCGTTCCCGTGCACGCGAGCCAGCTCTACTCGCGCAACGTCCAGGCGCTCGTGAACCACCTCGCCCCCGACGGCGAGCTCACGCTCGACTGGGAAGACGAAATCACCGCAGGGGCGTGCGTGACCCGGGAGGCTGTCGCGACGTGAACGCTCAGCTCGTTGCCGAGTTGACGGTCTTCGGGCTCGCCGTGTTCCTCGGCTTCGAGCTGATCTCGAAGGTGCCGACGATGCTGCACACGCCGCTGATGTCCGGGACGAACGCGATCCACGGAATCGTCCTGATCGGGGCGATGCTGATCGTCGGAACCGCCGAGTCCAGCCTGGAGAAGGCGCTCGGCTTCGTCGCCGTCGTCTTCGGGACGATCAACATAGTCGGCGGCTTCCTCGTCACGGACCGGATGCTGGAGATGTTCAAGCAACGGCAGCCCGACGAGGACGAGGCCCGACGTGAGTAGGACCTGGATCGATTTCGCCTACCTCATCGCGGCGATCTGTCTGATTCTCGGGATCAAGCGGCTCTCACACCCGCGAACGGCGAGATCGGGAAACTGGATCGCGGCCGTGGGGATGGCGATCGCGGTCGGCTTCACGTTCGCGATCAAGGAGATTGACACGTACTGGCTGATGCTCGCCGGGATCGCCGTCGGGTCCGTTGTCGGCGTCGTCTCGGCGCGCAGGGTGCGGATGACCGCGATACCGCAGATGGTCGCGCTCTTCAACGGTGTCGGCGGCGGCGCTGCGGCGCTG
>DASZCE010000243.1:0-2349 GCA_035943455.1 Gaiellaceae bacterium
CCGCTACACCGCCGAGGACGGCCTGAGCGCACGCGAGGGAGCGTTCGTCACGTGCTCCTTCTGGCTCGTCGACGCGTTGGCGCGCGTCGGGCGGCTCGACGAGGCCGTGCAGACGATGGAGCAGCTGCTCTCGCTCGCGAACGACGTCGGCCTCTACGCCGAAGAGATCGACCCCGACACAGGAGACTTTCTCGGCAACATGCCCCAGGGACTCGTCCACCTGGCGCTGATCGGGGCGGCGGGGACGATCGGCGACATGACGCGATGAGCGTTTGGGGAGCGCTCGTCGGGGGCCTTGTCGGCACCGTCGTGCTCACGACGACGCTCCGTGCGGCGAGCGAGTTCCGGCTCACCCGCATCGACCTTCCGTTTCTGCTCGGCACCGCGTTCTCCGACGACCGCCGCCGCGCGAAGGCGATCGGGTACGCCCTCCACTTGCTCGCCGGTCTGATCTTCGCGCTCATCTACTGGGTCGCGTTCCGCGTGCTCGGCGAAAGCAGCTGGTGGCTCGGCGGCCTCTTCGGGCTTGTCCACGTCGCTTTCGCCGGCAGCGCGCTCGTCAACGTTCTCCTTCCGGTCGTCCATCCACGCATGGGCACGCCGGCCACCTCTGCCCGCTCGACGCCGCTGCTCGAGCCTCCGGGGTTCATGCTCATGAACTACGGGCGTCGCACCCCGATCGTCGCTGTCGTCGCGCACGTCGCCTACGGGATGATCGTGGGGGCGTTCGTCTCAGCCGCCGGTTAGTCTGGTACCGTACTAACTAGTCTAGTACCAGACTACATTGGAGGTGTCCGAATGGAAAGCCGCACCGTTACCGCGGTTCTCGACGCACCCAAGCACCGTGTGTTCTCGTACCTGTCCGAGATCGAGAATCTGCCGAAGTGGGCAACCGAGTTCGCACGTGAGCTGAAGTACGAGGGCGGCAGGGCGAAGGTCGTGAACGGACTCGGAGAGTTCTTCTTCGACATCGACGCCGACCCGCGGACGGGCGTCATCGACATGTACGCGGGGCCAACCGAGGACGCGCTCGCGCTCTTCCCCACGCGAGTTGTGGAGCTGCCGCGAGGGCGGAGCGCATACACGTTCACGATGTTCCAGCCGCCCGACATGCCCGACGAGCTCTTCACATCGCAATACGAAGCGCTCCTTCGCGAGTTCGACAACATCCGGCGCACGTTCGCATGACGAAGCCGGCCGATACGACGCCCCGCGTAGGCCGGGACGACCTTGGCTTCCTGCTCGCCAAGGCGATGCAGCGGTGGAACGAGCTCCTCAGTGAGCGCTTCGCCGCGGCCGGCTACGGAGACGTCCGCCCGTCGTACGGGTCGGCCTTGCTGCCCCTCTTCGAACAGGATGGTTTGAGAATGGGCGAGCTCGCGGAGCGGGCACACCTGAGCAAGCAGGCGATGACGGAGATGGTGCGCCGGCTGGAGCGTGACGGACTCGTAGAGCGGCGCCCCGATCCCGAGGATGGTCGCGCCTCGTTGATCTTCCTGACCCGACGGAGTCGCTCCTTCGAGCCGGTTGCCGAGCAGGTGCTCGCCGACCTCGACCGCCTCGTCCGGCGCAGACTCCGCGGAAAGCGCGTCGACGAGCTGAAGGCCGGCCTTCGAGACCTCCTGCAACTCGAACGAAGCGAAGGTGTCCTTTCGCCGCCGCGCCGTTCGTCTCAGGGGCGACCATTCCCACAAGGAGGACGCAAT
This sequence comes from Gaiellaceae bacterium, assembly GCA_035943455.1. GTDB lineage: Bacteria > Actinomycetota > Thermoleophilia > Gaiellales > Gaiellaceae > JACDAN01. The sequence continues at coordinate 1,707 of DASZCE010000243.1, forward strand.
GAAGTACATGCTGCTCATTCATCAAGGCGACACCCCGCTGCCCGGGACGCCTGAGTGGGACCGCCTCTCGGACGACGAGCAGAAGGCCGTGTACGCCGACTACCAGGCGATCAACGAGACCCCCGGCGTCACGCCCTCGGACGTGTGGCTGGAACCGCCCGAGATGGCCACTACCGTCCGCGTCGAGAACGGCGAAACGCTGACCACTGACGGGCCGTTCGTCGCCGTCAAGGAGGCGCTGGGCGGCTACCTCTTCTTCGAGGCGGAGGACCTCGACGCAGCGATCGACCTCGCGTCGCGCATCCCGGCCGCTCGCATGGGCGGCGCGGTCGAGGTACGCCCGATCAAGGAGGGCTAGGCATTCTCGAGCGGGTCTTCCGCGACGAATGGGGCCGCGTCCTCGCCAGCTTGATCGGCTTCCTCGGCGACTTCGATCTCGCCGAGGAAGCCGCTCAGGAGGCGTTCGCGATTGCAGTAGAACGCTGGCCTCGCGAGGGGACACCGGGCAACCCACGCGCCTGGCTGGTGACGACCGCGCGGAACCGCGCGATAGACCGCATCCGGCGCGATCGCACGCTCGCCGCCAAGACGAGATTGCTCTACGTGCCTGAAGCGACGGAGGACGACGTGGACGAGACGACGA
>DASZCE010000244.1:0-3590 GCA_035943455.1 Gaiellaceae bacterium
GTACGGGCGAGCGTCTCATTCGCGTCGACGACCCGAACGAGCTCGGTGGAAGGCACCCGGCCGGCGAGGTTCTCGGCGTGATGGAGGCCGATACGACCGAGACCCGCCACCCCGAGTCGAACCCGGCGAAGGCCGCTTCCCTGCTGATCGCCACTCATGCCGCCTGCTGCTGGCAACGTTTTCAGACCCTTGTCCGCTTGTCAAGGGCTCTCCGACGTGCTATCTGGAGCCAATGGTGGCAACGTTTCCAGAGCGATGAGCACGGCCGGCGGCGGGCATCCGACGCTGGCGGAGGTCGCCGCGGCGGCCCGCGTTTCGCTCTCGACGGCGTCTCGAGCCCTGCGCGACGACAGCCCCGTGAGCGAAGCGACACGACGGCGGGTTCAAAGCGCCGCTCGACGCCTCGGCTACGAGCCGAACCAGCTCGCGCGCTCCTTGCGCACACGCGCCTCCTTCTTCGCCGGCGTGATCGTGCCCGACATCGGCGTCGGCTTCTACGCGCGCGTGCTCAAGGGTGCCCAGGACGCACTCGAGCGGGCCGGCTACCAGGTAATCGTCATGAACACGGAGCGCCAGGCCGGCCGTGAGCGAGCGGCCTTGCGGACGCTGCTCGCGCACCGCGTGCACGGCATCCTGTTGGCGACCTCGGGGGGATTCTCCGATACGCCGCGCGTTCCCGTCGTCTTCTTCGACAACCTCGTCGACGGGTCGGGCGCAGGACACGTCGCGCGTGCGAACCGCGAGGGGATGGCCCTCCTCGTGGATCACCTCGCCGAGCACGGCCACGCGCACATCGGCTATATCGGCGGGCCGCCGACCTTCACGTCAGGAATCGAGCGCCTCGACGGCTTCCGCGCCGCGATGGCCGCGCGCGGACGGGCGGTTGCCGATGAGTACGTCGGCTTTGGCGACGATGCCTGGTCTGTGCACAGCGGTATGCGTGCGACCCGGGACATCCTCGCATTGCCATCTCGTCCGACCGCGCTTGTGGCCGCAGGCGACACGCTCGCGGTTGGGGCGATCCAGGCCGCTCGTGATGTAGGCCTCCGTGTGCCCGAAGACGTCGCCGTCGTGTCGTTCGACGACCCCTTCTTCGCCGAGCTCCTGGACCCACCGATCACGGCTCTCCGCCGGAACGACCGTCACCTCGGAGAGCTCGCGGCGAATCTGCTCCTTCATGCGATCGAGACGAGAAGGTTCGGGCCACCGACCGAGGTCCGCCTGCCGATGGAGCTGATCATCCGCGCTTCGTGCGGCTGCCCGCTCGAGCGGGACTGACTACGTCCCCTGTTCGTACTCGTCGTGCCGGCGCCACCACTCGTACGGCTTGTCCTGCGGATATCCCTCGGGCGAGTCCTCCCACACTTCCTGGCGGCCGAGCGGGGTCAGATCGAGGAAGGTCCACACGCTCCCGAGCGCCTCGACTCCGCGGCGATTGGTGAAGTAGGCGCGGAACACCTCGTCGCCGTCGCGGAAGAAGACACTCAGGCCGAAGTTCTCGCCGTCCTGGTATGCGCCCACTCGAGGCGTCTCCGGCGAGACCCCGAAGTCGACGTTGAAGTCGCTGGCGAACGCGGAGAACCACGGGATCGTCCAGCCCATGCGCTTCCGGTAGGCCTCGATCTTCTCCAGCGGCGCACGCGAGATCAGCGCCAAGGAGGTGTCCCGCGCATGCAGGTGGGCCAGGTGCCCGATCTGGTCGACGAACAGCGAGCACCCGTCGCATCCCTCGTTCTGGTTGGGGCCGAACATGAAGTGGTAGACGATCAGCTGCCGGCGCCCCTCGAACAGGTCGACCAGCGTCGCCCGCCCGTTCGGGCCGTCGAAGAGGTACTCCTTCTCGATGCGGACCATCGGCTGCCGCCGGCGCTCGGCGGCGAGCGCGTCTCGCGCCCGCGTGGCTTCCTTCTCCTTGGCGAGCAACTGCTCGTGTGCGGCCTGCCACTCAGCCCGCGAGACGACCGGCGGAAGGTTCACCCGGAGACCACGGGCTGGTCGTAGTAGCGACGCACGCTCGAGCCGATCCGCGAGACGTCCGTGCCGTAGATGTGGAGCGAGATCGCCGTGTCGTCACCCGCGTTGCGAACGCGATGGATGTCGCCGGGCGGAGCGAACCCGCTCACCTCGCCGATCAGGTTCGTCTTCGTCCCCGCCTCGACGAGGCAGTCTCGCTCTTCGTCGAGGACGAACAGCTCCTCGTGCTCCACGCCCTGGACGACGCCGAAGACACACCACGTCACATGATCATGGATGGGCGTCACCTGTCCCGGCCGCCACACCAACGCCACGACCGAGAAGCTCCCGTCCGGCTCCGTATGGAGCGGATAGCTCCGGTATCGCGTCGGATTGCCGATCCGCTGTTCGGGCGTGAGTACGTCGGCCGAGGGCAGATGGCGCTCCAGCTCGCCCGCCACGAGACGTGCGGTCTCGTGCCAATCGGCGTGCTTCTCGACCACGGCGCGGACGGCAATCACGAGCTCGTCCAGCTCCGCAGAAGGCATCGTTCGGTAGCTCACCATGGTTCTGTCCCTCTCGTATCAGACTCCGAGAACGCCGAAAACTCATCGCCGCTCGACCGTGCTGAGGTCACTCTGGCCGCGATCGGAAGCGCAAACTCGTCGCCGTCGGCGTACCGCCGGACGCCGTCTGCCATCGCCGCGCGGATCGCCTCCAGCCGCTCGGGCGGCTGCGCCCTGAGAACGGCTGACGTACGCACCCCCGCCTCGAGCTCCGCCTCGAAGAGCTGGTCAGCCCTCGGCAGACGAAAGAGGAAACTGATCGTCTCGGAGCGAACCGTCTCGGCGTCGAAGCCGGCCTCGACGAGCGCACGCTCCGATTCGTCGGCGTCCCCGAAGCGGTAGAAGTCGGGACCTTCGGGCAGCTCGACCGGGACGGCGTTCTCGGTGATTGCCCCGTCGACGATCTCCGAGACCGCGTTGCCCTCGGCCACCCAGGCGGTGAACGCGAACGTCCCTCCCGGGACGAGCACGCGGCGCGCCTCCGCCATCGCACGCTCCGGCCTGGAGAGGTGCAAGATCCCGAAGTTCATCGTGACCGCGTCGAACGAGGCGTCGGCGAATGGCAACCGCTCCGCGTCGCCTTCGACGAACGTGAGACCGGGACAGCGCTTTCGCGCCTGCACGAGCATCACCGCGGCCACGTCGAGACCAATCGGCTCCGCGCCCCTCGCGGCTGCGGCTTCCGAGACGAACCCGGGACCGCACGCAACGTCGAGGAGTCGCGTCCCTGGACCGACGACGGCGGCGTCGAGAAGCGGCTGCACGAACAGGCCTGTGTCCGTCCAGCACTCCTCGTAGCGCGGCGCGGCCCTGTTCCACCCGGCCCGCTCGAACTCCCAGAATGCGTCACCAGCCACGACGGCGAATCTAGTCGGTTCGACGGAGCGAGAGACGGCCACGAGCAGCGCCGATCCTCGACGGCTGTCAAGCGCGGGCAGCGGCAGTCCCGCGAGCCGAAGCACATCGCGCGACTCGCCCTCTCGTAGCCCGCGTTCGCTACCGGGTCCGATCGTCACCGCCCGGACTCGAACCAGAATGACGCTCGATCAGAGCGTGGCGGGAAGGCCGGAG
>DASZCE010000245.1:0-2193 GCA_035943455.1 Gaiellaceae bacterium
GTACCCCGCGGACCTGCGACCGGCGACATCACTGCGACGAGTGCGGTCGTGTGGGCGCGCGCACGCCGAGCGGCGCGCATGTTCGTGGCGCTGGGCACCAATCGCCGGCTCGAGCATGCGCGCAGCCGTCCGGTAGGTAGCGCCACAGCCGAGCAGGACTACACGGTGACCGCCAGGATCACGCACCTGCGGCCGAACACGCGGTACTTCTACCGCGTGTGGTTCCAGCCACCCGGATCGCCTTCCGGGCCGACGGAGGCCGTCACGGGGACGTTCAGGACCGCGCCGCCCGCCAGGCGGCCCAGCAACGTGCGATTCGTTTTCGGCGGCGACCTCGGCAGCGGCGGTTACTGCCGCCACCGGAAGCACGGCTACCCGATCTTCTACTACATGACGACGCTCCGCCCCGACTTCTTCGTCGCCCTCGGCGACATGATCTATGCGGACGGCAGCTGCCGGGAGTACGGGCCGAACGGATGGGAGAACCTGCCGGGCCGGTTCGCCGAGGTGGACGAGCCGGCCGTCGACTGGACGGATCCGGCAGCGCTTCACGAGCTCTATTTCGAGCACTGGCGCTACAACCGTGCCGACCGGCACCTGCAGTTCCTCCTCGGTCGCACGGGCCTCTACTCCGTCTGGGACGACCACGAGATCGTCAACGACTCGGGCGCGTCCTGGTCGTTCTGGACTCCGGCCACTGCAGCGCGCCCCGGCTACCGCAACATCGTCGCTGCAGGACGGGACGCCTTCTTGGCGTACGGAGCGATCGGGCGCGATGATCGCGCGCCGCTCCGCCTGTACCGTTCGTTCCGCTGGGGGAGGGACCTGCAGCTTCTACTGCTCGACACGCGGTCGTATCGCAGCCGCAACGAGCAGCGCGACACGCCGGAGAACAAGAAGACGATGCTCGGGGCGGCACAGCTCTCCTGGCTCAAGCGTCAGCTCCGTGGCTCGAAGGCGACGTGGAAGGTGATTGCGTCCAGCGTCTCCCTCACCGTGCCCAACGGAAGCGCTGCATCCGGCCGCGACGGGTGGGCCGACGGCGGCAGTGGCAACGGCTTCGAACGTGAGCTGCTCGACCTGCTGCGCTTCCTCGACGCCAAGAACGTGAAGAACGTCGTCTTCATCGCCGCCGACCTCCACTTCCCGCAGGTGACGCGTAGTCGGCGCGACTACGACGGCGACGGCGACGCATTCGTCTTTCACGAGCTGATCGCCGGTCCGCTCAACGCCCGCGTGTGGGCGCCCTACGGGCTCGACGCCACGACGAATCCGACGCAGCTGTACGCCGAGGGCAACCTGTTCAGCTTCGGCTATGCGACGGTCTCGCGCCGCCGCGGCCCGGCCCGTCTTCACGTCGAAACGCGTGACTCGTTCGGGCGGCTCCGGCCCGGTTCCGCCTTCGAGCTCGTAGCGCGCTAGCAAGCCACGCCTCCCTCGAACGAGGGAGTGGGCGGCCGACCGCGTCGCACCGATAACGGCTGTACGGCCGCCCGGCCGTACCGGACGCCTCGCGACGCCTCAAATGCCGCTTACTCCCTCGCTTCGTCGCGCTTCCGTTGCCCGCGCCGCCGCGTTGACGGCGATGGTCGTCTTCTCCTTCGCTGCTCCCGACGCTTCCGCGGCGACCTCGACGTCGAGCTTCGGTGTCTACCGCGGTGGAGGGAACGTCGCCGGGGTGACGGAGTTCGAGGCCTGGGTCGGCACAAAGGTGACCTGGGCGCTCGATTTCGTGCCGGGCGCGACCTGGGCGGACATCGAATCTCCCACCTGGGCGGCCAACCGCTGGGCGCGCTCGAAGTACCGCACCATCTACTCGGTGCCGCTGCTCCCGGCCTCCGGAGGGTCTTTGAGGGAGGGCGCGGCGGGCGCGTACAACGAGCATTTCCGGCGCCTCGCGCAGACCCTCGTCGCCACGGGTGAAGGCGATGCCGTCCTCCGTCTGGGCTGGGAATTCAACGGCGCATGGTTCCGGTGGTCCGCTGCCCACGAGCCGGCGGCCTTCGCCTCGTACTGGCGCCAGATCGTGACGACGATGCGTGGCGTGCCGGGAGCCGCCTTCAGGTTCGATTGGTGCCCGATCCTCGGTAACGGCGCGGTGGCCGCGGAGCGGGCATATCCGGGCGACGCCTATGTCGACTACATCGGCCTCGACGTCTACGACCACGACTGGTACCCGGGGTGGCAGGAGCC
>DASZCE010000246.1:0-12917 GCA_035943455.1 Gaiellaceae bacterium
GCCCTCGAGATCACTGCGGCGCCGACCGCGATGCCGATTCCCAGCGGCAGGTCGAGGAGCGCGGCCTTGTCTCGGAGAGCGAGTGCGGCCTCGAGCGCGAGGACGGCGTGGTCGACGCGTGATCCCGCGACGTTGAACGTCGCCATCACCGCGTCGCCGGCGAACTTGTCGACGACGCCGCTCCGGCGGCGCACCTCGGCCGCGGCCCAGCGCTGCAGGGTCAGGATCCGGTCGGCGATGTCTTCAGGGGCGCCCGATGCCGCAAGCGGCGTATAGCCGCGGACGTCCGCGAACATCGACGTGACGAACCGCTCGCCCGCCGGAAGAAACGCCGGCTCGTCGGTGGCGCCGTCGCGCTCGTCGATGAACTCCGGCACGTCGAGACCGAGACGGAGGGAGACGGCGCGCGCCTGGTCTCGCACCCGCGCAGCTCCGGCCTCGTGCGCTTCGCGCATGCACGACTCGAGCAGTGACCGCGCCGCCTCGCGCCGGCGGCTCTCGGCGGTCGCCTCGGCAAGAAGGACGCGTGCCTGCCATGCCCACAGTCGCCGTTCCGAGCGCTCGAGCACATGCGACGCCTGTTCCAGCACCGCCCGCGCTTCGGCTGTGTTCCCGGAGGCGAGAAGGATCCTCCCTTCCGCAAGCGCGTGGACCGCCGGGCCGAACTCCGTCCAGCCGGTGGCTCGACCGAGCAGCGCCTGGGCCTCGTCCGGCGCACCGCCGGCGACGAGCGCTTCGATAGCGACCGCCACCGTCTTCGTGAACCGCAGCGGCGCGTCGTGGGCGGCGACTCTGCGCCCGAGCTCGACGGCTTCTTCGAACCGTCCGAGTGCGAGTGCGACTCGCACGCGGGCCGGCGTGTCGTAGACGATGTCCTGAAGCTCTTCAGCCGGCGCGCGCGGCGGCAGCGCCGCTTCGGCCTCCGCGCCCCGTCCGAGCTCGACCAGCGCCTCCGTCTCCGCGAGCCGCGCCCGCCACGCGAACTTCGAGGCCCCGAAGCTCTCGTGCCTCGCTCGCGCCTGCCGCGCCTGCTCGAGGGCGGTGCGTGGATCGCCGAGCTCGATGAGCGCCCACGCCTTCGCGATCTCGCCCCCCGCCGTACCCCACGGGTGGGAATGGAGTCGCTCTACCTTCTCCAACGCCTGGCCGAGGCCGCCTGCGACCGTATTCACTCGCGTCCAGACCTCGTTGTAGAGGACGTTGCCGGCGACCGTGACGTATCCCGTGGCAACAGCCTCTTCGAAGGACTCGCTCATCAGCTCGAAGACGCGCTCCGTCCCGAAGTGCCCCATTGCGACGTGGATACGAGCCCACACACGTTCGAAATCCGCTGAAGCGTCCTCGGCAATCTCGACCGCCCGCTCGGCGGCAACACGGCATTGGCCGTAGTCGAGCTGGAAGGCGTGAAGCCCAGCGATTCGGAGGTACGCGAGTGCGAGCTCCGCCGACGGACCCTGCCGCTCCAACGCCTGCCGTGCGTGCTCGAAGTGTTCGAGCGCCGAAGCCGGCCGGTCGAGCTCCCAATGACAGCGACCGAGATGGATCCGCGCATGCGCGGCGTCGACGGCGAGCCCGAGCTCGTCGAGCTGTCGCACTGCTTCAGCGAGCAGCTGCTCCGCCGCTACCGGTTCGCCGTTGCGCCAGCGGAGACGGCCGATCCGCGACAGCAGGAACGCGTATTCCCGCGGTTCGGAGACATGTGGCAGAACGCGCTCGAGGAGCTCCGCCGCCTCCCTGAACGCGACCGACCGCTCGGCGTCTTCCGCCGCCTGGAAGCACGCAGCGACGGCTTCCTCGAGTCGCCCGGCCGCCAGCAGATGGCTCGCGACGTTGATTGCGCTTCCGTGTGTCCCGCGCAGTGCGTCGGCGGCCCGAGAATGAATCCGTTGCCGTTTCGGGAGGACGATGTCACCCGCAATCGCTTCCTGCGTGAGGGCGTGGCGCCACGTGTAGCGATTGCCCTCGCCGTCATCCTCCTCGAGGAGCTGCTGGACGACGGCGGACTCGAGGGCTGCGAGCACGTCTTCCTCCTCCGCCTCGGCGACCTGGACCAGGAGGCCGTAGTCGAACGACCGGCCGAGAACAGCGGCCGCGCGCAGTACGTCGACGTGTACGTCTTCCAGTCGGCCGAGACGAAGCAGCACCGCCTCGCGAACCGTCTCCGGCATCGTCAAGGGATCGAGCGGCCATTGGCTCCATCCGCCTTCCGTCCGGACGATCTCGCGGCGGTCGAGCGCCTCCCTCAGCAGCTCCTCGAGCACGAACGGGTTTCCCTCGGAGCGAGCATGGATCAGCTCGGCGAGCTCGGGGCTGACCTCCTCGGCGTCCAGGATCGCGGCGATCATCTCCGCAACCTGCTCCGACGTCATCGGCTCGACAGCCACCGTCTCTGCGAGCCCGGTCCGTTCCCAGACCTGGATCGTCCGCGTCAGCGGGTGGCGCCGGTCGAGCTCGTCGCTTCGGTAGGTCGCGAGCAGCATCACGCGGCTTCTGACGAGGCGCCGTGCGACGTAGTCGAGCAGGTGTCGCGTCGAGCTGTCGGCCCAGTGGATGTCGTCGAGAACGAGCAACACGGCTCTCTCTCGGCCCCACCGCTCGAGCAGCGTCACGACGGACTCGAAGACGCGCAGCCGCGCCTGCGCGGGGTCACCTCCGAAAGCCGGCGGTGCGCCGTCGCCCAGCTGGGGAAACAGCTGCGCGAGTTCCGCGCTGATCGGCCCGAGCTCAGCGCGTACGAGCGTCAGGTCCTGCTCGTCCAGTTGCTTGCCGATCGCCTCGACGAACGGCAGGTATGGAAGGGACAGTTCGACCTCCGAGCAGCTTCCCCACAGGACGCTGCAGCCGAGCTTGCGCGCGCGGCGTGTGAGCTCCTGCGCGAGGCGCGTCTTCCCGATTCCGGCCTCTCCACCCAGGAGAACGAAGCGTCCCTCGCCTCGATTTACCGACAGCAGCGCATCCTCGAGGTGCGACATCTCGTCCTGTCGACCGACGAGGACCGGCGAGCGAACCCGCTGGAGCATCCGCCAATTCTCGCAAGCGTCCCGCTCTCCACGGCTGCGGACGCAGCTTGTCGATCACGCGGTCGACGTCGTTGCGCTCGTCAGGCAGGCGATTCCGACCAGATCGAGCTCTTCGGCGGGCAGCGCGCTTCGTCGGACGCCCCGCGACCGCCCGACGACGGTCGGGATTGACCCATTTCCTCGGTAGCGGAGTCTAGCCGCGAATATCGAAGCCGCTACCACGAGGTTTGGCGCCCTTCAGGCGGGGAACCGGTAGCTCATGGACACCTGGATCATCGTGCTGATCGTGATCGCGGTCGTCGTCGTGCTCGCGGCGCTCCTCGTGGGCGTTCCGCGGATGCGGGAGCGGCGGCTCGAGACTCGCAGAGATGAGGCGAGAGAGCTCCGCTCCGGCGCCGAAGAGCAAGCCCAGCGCGCCGAGCAGAGGGCCCAAGTCGCCGAAGAGCAGGCGGAGCGCGCCCGCGCCGACAGAGCCGAGGCCGAAGAGCGGGCACGTCGCGCAGACGAGCTCGACCCCGACGTCGAGACTTAATCGAGCTCGACTATGCGGATCCCGGCCGGCGTCACGACGACGTTCGCCGTGTCGTCCGGAAGCGCGGCCGCCTCGCCGTTGACCTTCGCCTCGAGGTTCTGTGGCGCGCCCAGCCGGATCCAGAAGCGCCTTCCGGAAAGGCGGAGCGATTCGCCCGCCGCGAGCGTCCCCTCGCGGACGTACGGGCCTTCCGGGGAGCCGGCGCGGACGAGGAGCCAGCAAGGGCCGTGTACAGCCGTCAGAACGAGAGTCGCGCGCCTCGGGGCCGGTCTCTTAGCGGCCGCAGCGGCGAGAGGACGTGGCGCCGTCGACGGACGCGGGGTCGTCAGGAGCGCGCCGCCGAGCGGCGCTCGTGTTGTCGGCTCATCTCCGGAGTCGAGCTTCCACGCGACGACCGCGATCGAGAGGATGACCAGGACGACGGTCGTTCCCCGCAGGCGTACCCGCCGCCGCCGGAGCGGCCGCAGCGCGACCAGCTCGGGCGGCTCCTCTTCGGCCGGAGCGAAGCGCGCGTTGTACTCGTCGACGAAGAGGTCGGAGTCGAGCCCCAGGTAGTCGGCGTACGTACGGAGAAACCCGCGCACGTACGCGGCGCCCGGGAGCACGTCGAACCGCTCGTCCTCGAGTGCCTGCAGGTAGCGCGTCCGGATGTGCGTGTCCGCGTCGACCTGGGCCAGCGACAACCCGCGGCGACCTCGCGCCTCCCGCAGGTTGCTTCCGATCTCGAGCACCCTGGCCCTCCACCTGTCTCGAACGGGGCTCTCGCGAATAGTGCCACCGACGGCGCCGGGTGTCGTGCTTGGTGTTGCGGAGGCTCAGAAGAGGCCGAGCGCGAGCCCGATGCCGAGCCAGACGGCGACCAGCAGGACGAGGACCCAGAGCAGGAACGCCGACTCCGTCATAGGAAGCCAGGAGATCTCGACCTCCTCGACGCGGAACCATGTGCGCCGTTTCGGCGTGGCGGTCGCGTCGTAGTCGACGATCTGCCCGCCCACCGCCTTGGCGGGGCCGTGGGTCGGCTTGTCCTCGGCGTCGACGAAGGCAGCGGTGTGCTCGCCTGGACGCGCGCGGTCCAGATAGTCCCCGGAAGGCAAGGCTGAATGAGCATACTCCGAGCCCGCGGTCATCGTCCCGGCCGCGCGAGGAGCGTCGTCAGCGTCCTCGCGCAGATCGCGAGGTCGACGACGAGATCGCGGTGTCGCAGGTACCAGAGGTCGTACGAGAGCTTGTCGGCGGTGCTCTCGGGGTCGAACGCATAGCCGCCGCAGACCTGGGCCCAGCCGGTGATCCCCGGCCGCACATTCAGCCGACGCGTCCAGAAAGGGACCGCGCGCTCGAGCATCGCCACGAACTCCGGCCGCTCGGGACGGGGACCGACGATCGACATGTCGCCCTTCAGCACGTTCCAGAGCTGAGGCAACTCGTCGAGATGCGTCCGGCGGAGGACATGCCCCACCGCGGTCACGCGCGGGTCGTGCTCCTCTGCGAACCGTGCCTCCCCGCGACCCTCGGCGTCGTGGCACATGGTCCGGAGCTTGTAGATCGTGAAGAGCCGTCCGGCTTCGCCCACCCTGGTCTGGCGGTAGATGAGCGGACCCGGCGTCATCGCGACCAGCGGGGCCAGCACGGCGAGCAGCGGCGCAGCGAGGAGGAGGCCGGCCGAGGCGGCAACGACGTCGAACGTTCGCTTCGCGATCCTGGTGTACGGCTTCTGGCGCAGGTGCAGCATGCTCATGAACCAGGCCGGCGTCAGGTAGGGCAGGGGCACGCGGCCGAACGCGTGCTCGAAGAAGTGCGGCACGCTGACGACCCGAAAGCGAGGCGCCGTTTCCTCGAGGAGCCGGTCGAGCGCCCCGTGGCTTCCGGCGTCGGCGAGGACGACGATGTCGGGTTTCTGTGCAGCGACGATCCGGTTCAGCTCGACGACCGACCCCAGCCGGGGAACCTCGACGCCACCCCCTGGCTCTTCGTCGACGACACCGACGACCGTGAAGGGTGCGTCCTCGTCATGAGCAAGCTCCTCCGCTACGGCGGAGGCGCACTCGCTCGTGCCGACGATGAGGACCCGCCGCTTGGCGACCATCCGGACGACGTGCTCCCACACGGCCGAGAGGAGGAAGACGGCGACCGCCGTGGCCGCGAGTGAGCGGGCGCCGAAGTCCACGCCGGGCACCCAGAGCTCGACGGCCGAGACGGTGAGGAGCCCGGTGAACGTGCCCACGGCGGAGGCGGTTGCCGGGCCGAGGGTGAAGTACGTGCTGAGCGCCGTTCGCAGGGCCAGAAGCCAGGCGCCGGTGACGAACGAGGCGCTCGCGAGCGCGGCGACCGTCGGCAGCTCGTCGGTCAGCAGCACGTAGACGGGGAGCCAGATCAGCGAGGCGCGCCCGAAGGCCGCGAGGGACGGAGCGCTTCCTCCTGTTCTCGGAATACGCCGCGCGAGCGCGTTGCCAAGAGGAAGGTCGTGAGGCGCCTCGGGTCGTCTGGCGTCGACGATGCTCACGACGCGGTGGTGGCGGAGCGCTCCGGTGCCCGGGTGCGATCGCCCGCCGGCAGACCCGCCCCCCGGCTGCGCCGGTACCCATCCTGGCCGGCCAGCCGCCGGCTCAGACCGAGGGTCCGCGCGGCGAGGGGGGCAGGGTCGCGCAGTCGGAACCACGCGTGCGCCACGCGGCGGTGAGGGCGAAGAACCGAGGCGGCGGCGCGAAGCTCGCCGCGGCGCAGTCTCCAGAGGAAGTGGCACAGCTCGCCTTCCTCCCAGCGGAAGCGGAACCCCGCCTTGGCAACGGCCGAGGCGGGCTGACGGCCGAGCAGCCAGTCGCACCAGATCGCCACGAGGTTGGCGCCGGCAGTGATGTCGAGGGTGATCGAGGCAAAGACGCGCGGGTTGAGGTCGATCACTGCGTACCGCCCGTCGTCGAGCTCGAGCATCTGCAGCTGGAAGATCCCCGTCCAGCCGAGATCGTGGAGAAGCGCTCGTACTCGGCCGCCCAGCGTCTTGGGAATCGGGACCGTTTCCGCCAAGGTGTGCATCCCACCGGTCACAGGCCACGTCCGGAACACTCTCGAGGCCGTGAGGCCGAGCAGATCGCCATCCGCGATCACGCCGTTGCATGAGAACAGGCCTCCCGCTGACTCATAGCGCTGGACGAGAAACGGTGTGCCGAGCTCCGGCACGGCGGAGGCCAACGCCGCCTCGCCATCGGCGAAGGCGACGCCTTTCTGCCGCAGCGCATCCCCCACCGCGCGAAATGAGCGCACGGGCTTGAGGACGACGGGATAGCCGATGTGCGCCGCGGCCGCCTTCGCGTCACCGAGATCGACGCACGCGACGCTCTCGGGCGAATCGAGGCCGACGTCGGCCGCGAGCTCGAGCAGCGTCCGCTTGTCGAGAGCCCGCCGGACGACGTCGTGGGGTGGCAGCCCGAGGCGTGCGAGCGGGTCAAGCCGGCGCCGATGCTTGGAGATCGCGTAGAGAGACGCGTCGCTCCCAGGCAAGAGTACGGCGTGGTCGGCCGCCGCGAGCAGCTCCGCCAAGCGCTCCGCGAATGCGGCGACGTCGTCGCGTGGATCGGGGGCGTCGAACCGGGCGGCGCACGATCGCGACCAGTGTGCGGCCGCCGGCCGCTTCGCCGCGACGGCCGAGACGCGGTACCCCGCGCTCTCGAGCCCACGGCATGCTGCCAGGGCGGCGCGCTCCTCGGCGTCGGTGATCATCACGCGCGCACTCACCGGCCGGCCGTCACTTCGCGAGCTTCGCGCGCGTGGTCGAGCGAGACGGGCACCGCACCCGGGCGCAGGCCGCGGAAGTCGTTGGCGTAGTACCGGTTCCCGACGCCCCGGTAGTTCCCGATCCCGGCCCAGACCTGGTTGACGAACTTGCTGTGGCGGACGGTCGTCCTCGTGGTTCCCTCGTCGAGATAGACGCCGACGACGGTCGTGTCGAAGTGGCTGTCCTGGATCAGGTTGTCGACACTGGCCGGCTTGCGGTCCCAGGCCGGATCGGCCCACTCGGCGTTGATCCCGCGGCTGACGTTCGGGCCGACGTGAAGCTTCCGCAGCTTGGAGGCCGTCGTGAAGTGCTCGACGTAGACGCCGACCCGAGTCCGGTCGATGCGAGCATGCTCGATCAGGGAGTTCGTGAACGCCGACCCCGTCCAGATGCCGGTCAGGCTGCAGCGGTCGACGCTTACGCGGCGGACGTGACCCTGACTCCCGAGCCAAAGACAGGCTTCGGCGGTCCCGTCCGAGGAGCCCGGAACCCGACGGGCGACCCCCGATACATGGAGATCCTCGATCAGGTACGGGACACCGGCCCGGTACGCGCGGTCGTTCGGGTCGACGACGACCCCGAAGCTCCTGAACCTCGACGCGACGACCCGCCGAGCGACGAATCCCTCCGGCTGCCGGACGACCAAGCCGGCGGAGACGGTCCAGTGGCCGTGCAGGGACGTATCGAGCACGCGCGCCTTCCGTGCCGAGCCCCAGACGTGGATGACATCGCCGTGGAGCGTCTTCGTGGGGTCCGTGATCTCGAAGCGGAGGCCCTGGACGAGGGCGCCCGCCTGGCCCTCGTGACCCCCGAGCACCATCCCTGCGCGTAGGACTGCGCGTCCCGGCCTGGCCGCGTACACCCGATGGCCGTAGGCGTTCGAGAACGGCCTCGGGCTGTCGTAGACGCCGGGCGCGACGATGATGGTGCTCGGCCGGTGGTTCTCGAGCGCCGCGGCGAGCTGCGACGACGATCTCACTCTGATTCCGTGCCTCGGTGGCCGGTAGGCGGCAGGGCGGACCGGGGCCCTCACCCTGATCGCCGGCACGGTCGCAGAGACCGTCTCGGTCGGAGTCGCCGAGCCCGAAGCGCCGGACTCGGTCGAGCAGCCGAGCTGCGCCGCGAACAGGCAGCCGGCGAGCGCGACCAGAGCGACACCGAACAGCGAAGCCATGAACCGGATCTCCCTCCCCAGACGACCATCACCCCTCCACGTGGGTATCTACCCATCGTGAGGGCAGGCGCCTCCCCTGAGGCTCGGTCACCGGCGAGCTCGCCGTCCGCGGCTGGGCTTCGGTACGAGACGATCTCGACCGAGGCTGCGTTCGCGGCGCTCGCCCAATGGTGGGACCCGCTCGTTCTCTCCATGGCGAGACCGAGCCCCTTCTTGCTGCACTGCTGGCTGCTCCAGTGGTGGCGGCACTACGGCGGCGGTTGCCGGCTCGCGGTGCAGGTCGCCTACCGCGGCCCGGTGCTCGTGGGGGCACTTCCGCTCATCGTCCATCGGCGCCGCAGCCTCGAGGTGGCGACCTTCCTCGGCGGACGGCAGTCGGTGCTCGCCGACGTCCTGCTGGCGCCCGGGGAGGATCCGGCCGTCGCCGCGACGCTTGTCGAGCGGGCCGTCACCGGCCAGGACTACGTCGACGTGTTCGGCCTGCCCGGGGGATGCCTGCTCGCGGAGGTGGCGGGGCGTCGCCGCATGCACCTGTTCGAGCGCATCGAAGCGCCGGTCTTGGATCTGAGCGCGGGCTGGGAGGCCGTCTACCGCGAGAAGACAAGCGGAGAAACGCGCCGCCTACACCGCCGCCGCCGCCGTCAGCTCGCGTCGCTGGGGAGGATCGAGGTCAGCGTGGCGCGGACGCCGGCTGAGCTCGAGCCGGCCCTGGAGCACGCCTTCCGTCTGCACTCGCTCCGTTGGGAGGGCCGCTCCGACGGGTCGGGGTTCGTGACGCCGACGGGACTGCGATTCCATCGCGCGACGATGCGTGCACTCGGGGAACTCGACGTGGCGCGTATCGTCTCCCTCGACCTCGACGGCCGGCCGATCGCCTTCCATTACTACTTCGCGCTTGCCGGACGCGCGTACCTGCACCGGGTGGCCTTCGACCCCGCTTTCTCGCGCTACTCGCCGGGGTTGGTCAACATCCTCGACTCGCTCGAGGTGATCGAGGGCGAAGGCCTCACGCGCGTGGAGTTTCTCGGCGGCGCGGAGCGCTACAAGCGAGCGCTCGCGGACCGGTTCGAGCCGCTCCACCTCGCCATCGGCCTCCCCGGTACGCCGGCCGGGCGTGCGGTCGTGGCCGCGCGCGCCGGCTGGCTCGCAGCTCGCGAGAGCCTCAAGCGCCGGAAGGCGGCGCGTCGGCTCTACGACGGGCTCGCTCCGGCGCGGCGGCTGCTGGCTCGTCCGCGAGACGTGCTGAGACCGAGCGGTGTCGGGACGGTGGAGGATTAGCACGTCGTGAGCCGGCGGCGGGGGACTCCGCGCGGCGTCGGCCCGACGCTGCCGCCGTCCATGAAAGCGGCGGCGACGCTGGCGCGGTCGGCATGGTGGCGCCTCGCGGCGCAGGGTGACCCGCACGCCGGCGGGTTGCGGATCCTCTTCTACCACCGGGTCTCCGACGACGGCGATCCGCTCGCAGTGCCCCGGCGCCGGTTCCGCGAGCAGATGGACTTCCTGGCGTCCGAGGGCTACACGGTCGTCGACACCGCCGCTGCGACCGATCTCCTGGACGCCGGCCCGATTGCACCGAAGACGGTCGGTCTCAACTTCGACGACGGCTACCTCGATACGGCGGAGGAGGCTTTGCCCCTGCTGGAGGAACGCGGCTTTCGGGCGACGGTGTACGTGCCGACCGCCGTTATCGACGGGGATGTGTCGTTGTCGTGGTATCGGCGACAGCCACCGCTCCTGAGCTGGGACGAGATCGTCGAGCTCGATCGTGGCGGCACCCTGCGGTTCGAGGCACACTCGGTGACCCATCCCAACCTGCTGAGCGTCGACGACGAGCGGGCCGAGCGGGAGATCGGCGACTCGAAGCTCGCGCTGGAGGCTCGACTCGAGCGGACGGTCGAGGCGTTCTGCTATCCCGCCGGCCTCTTCTCCGAGCGCGAACGGCGGCTGGTGGCGGCCGCGGGCTACCGGGTCGCCGTCTCCTGCGAGCCGGGCGTCAACGTGCGCGTCACTGATCGCTTCGCGCTTCGTAGGCGCCAGATCGACGCACGAGACCGGCTGATCGATTTTCGGGCGAAGGTGGGCGGCGGCCACGACTCGCCGCTGCCGTTCCGCAACCGCTACCGGCGTCTTCGCTACGGCGAGGGCAGCCGCAGGCCGATGCGCGCGAGCGCGGTGCGGTAGACGTCGAGATGGGCGGCTCGAAAGCGGTCGAGGTCGAAGATTGCTTCCGCGCGGGAGCGAGCGGATGAGCCCATTCGGCGGCGGAGGACCGGATCGGCGAGCAACCGCGTGATCGCGGCGGCGAGCGCGCCGGCATCCCTCGGCGGGACGAGGAAGCCCGTCTCGCCGTCGACGACAAGCTCCGCCACGCCCCCGACTGCCGTCGCGACGACCGGCAACCCCGCCGCCATCGCCTCTGCGACCGAGACCGGCATCCCCTCCGACGTACTCGAGAGCACGAAGACGTCGGAGCGGGCGAGCAACGCCGGCACGTCCGCCCTGTCTCCCAACAGACGGAGGCGTCCATCGAGGCCCAGCGTGTCGGCCTCGGCTTCGACGGTGGCTCGGTCTGGCCCGTCCCCGACGAACTGGGCTTCGAAGTACGGCGACGATACGCGGGCGAGCGCGCGAGTGAGGGTGACGAAGTCCTTCGGAGCCTTCAGACGCCCGACGCTGATCACGCGCGACGGCGCGCCGTCCAGCCTGGCGACCTGGGCGGCGTTCACGTCGACGACGTTGGGGATCACCACCGTTCGGCCGGCACGGCACGTCCGTGCCGCGATCCCGGCCGACCGTTCGCTCGCCGAGACGCAGATCGTCAGCGTCGTCAACGGGCTCACGAGCCGGTCCGCCCAGAGGTACAGCCGCGAGGCAAGGCCCGCATGCGCCCTGAAGGCCCAGCCGTGCACCGTGAAGATGCGGATCGGCACACGCGCGGCCGCGGCGGCGAGCCGCGCCAGGGTCCCCGCCTTCGAGCTGTTCGCATGGACGATGTGCGGCCGCTCGCGGCGGCAGAGGCGGATCAGCTCGACCAGGCCGAGGGCGTCGCGGATGGGGTTGACCGAGCGGCGGACGTGCCGAAGCGGGACGAAGCGAACGCCGGCGTTCTTGGCCGCTTCGCGCAGGGGGCCCGTCCCATGAGCAGCCACGACCACGTCGAAGCGCTCGGGCAGCGCCGGGAGGAGCTGGGCGACGTACTGTTGCGCGCCGCCGGTCTCCGCGAGCGTGATCACGATCAGGAGCCGCGGCCGCGTCACGTCGAGGTGGGCCGTCGATGAGCGTGGTCAGCGCCCAACCCGTACCGCTTTGGCGACCCCGCGTCGCCACGGCGCTCGTGACCGCCGTCGCCTCTGTCGCCTCGCTCGGCGCCGTCGGACTCCTCTTGGCCTTCGTCCTCTACCGCTACCCGCCTCCGTTCGTGCTCGTCGTCGGCTTTGTTGTCGGGATCGTCAGCACGCTTGCGCTGGCGCTCGTCCGCTACGAGGCGGCGGTGGGTCTCGGCTTCGTGCTGCTCGCTGTCGTCTGGGTGGAGCCCGCGCCGCCCGATCTCGTCTTCGCCGTCGTGATCACGCTCGCCGTCGTAACCGGACGCGTCGCGCTTCGTCGCGTGCCGCCGGGCGTCACTTTCCTCGTCGGCGGTTTCCTGGCGCTCAATCTCCTCTCGTCGATCGAGGTCGTGGACGGAGCGCGCGCCGGCGCCTTCTTCGCGATCACCCTGTACCTGGCCGTCTTCGGCCTCTGGCTCGCGGTCTACGTCGACAGCAGCCGGCGTGCCCGCTTGGTGGTTCGCTCGTACCTCGCGGGGGCGGTCGTCTCGGCGCTCGCCTCCTCGCTCGCGTTGTTCGCCTCGCTCCCGGGAGGTCACCTCCTGGCCGAGGGCTCGCGGGCCCACGGGCTGTTCAAGGATCCCAACGTCTTCGGCCCCTTCCTGGTTCCAGCCGCGCTGATCGCGATGGAGGAGCTGCTCTCGCCTCGGCTGCTGCGGAGCGGGCGGCCGCTGAAGCTTGCGCTCTTCCTCGTCCTGACGGTGGGCGTGTTCGCGTCGTATTCGCGAGCCGCGTGGCTGAACTACGGCGTGGGCGTGGGCGTCCTCCTCGTCGTCTTCGCGCTCCGGCGCGGCGGCGCGCGCCATGCCGTCGGCGCCGTCGCGATCATCGTGACCGCGCTCACGGTCGTCACCGCGGTCGTCGAGGTCACCGGATCCGGCGAGTTCTTCCGCGAGCGCGCGCGCGTCCAGCGCTACGACGAGAGTCGGTTCGGAGGCCAGCTGGTCAGCCTCCGGACGGCCGAGCGCTACCCGCTCGGCATCGGGCCCGGCCAGTTCGAGGAGGCGGCGGGGATCGCGGCGCATAGCACGTACGCGCGGACGGCGGCGGAGCAAGGGGCGCTCGGCCTCGCGGTTCTCGTCGCGCTGCTCCTGCT
>DASZCE010000247.1:0-1699 GCA_035943455.1 Gaiellaceae bacterium
GGGTAGTTCCACGGCGCGACCTGCCCGACGATGCCGATCGGCTCGCGGCGGATCCAGGAGGTGTAGCCGGTCATGTACTCGCCGGTCGACCGGCCTTCGAGAACCCGCGCGGCGCCCGCGAAAAAGCGGATGTTGTCGGAACAGACCGGCATCTCGTCCCGGGCCGCAGGCAGCGGCTTGCCGACGTTGCGGGACTCGAGCTCGGCGAGCTCGTCCGTATGCTCGTCGATGACATCCGCGAGCTTGAGGAGCAGCTCGGCCCGCTCGGCGGGCGTCGACTCCCGCCACTCGGGCCACGCCTGCTTCGCCGCCTCCACGGCACGATCGACGTCTGCCTGGGTTCCTTCCGGAACCTCGGCGATCGTTTCCCCGGTCGACGGGTTGACGATCTCGGCGGTTCCACCCTCCACGGCGTCGACGAACTTGCCGCCGACGAGGTTCTGGAGCTGTTGAACCGTGACGCTCATTGGCAACCTCCTGGAGTTGGCACGGAACCTATCTCACTGGCGAGCACCCGCTGCGGCGGCAGCGGTGCCGCCGACGCCGGTGGGCTGGTGGGTCAGCCGCTGCGCAATCCACACGGGGATGATGGAAAGCAGAATCACGACGACTGCGACCACGTTGACGACCGGGAGCTCGGCAGGCCGGGAGAGGTTCGCGAAGATCCAGATCGGCAGCGTCTGCTGGGCGCCGGAGGTGAAGATCGTGACCACGACCTCGTCGAACGACAGCGCGAACGCGAGCAGCGCGCCGGCGAGCAGCGCCGTCCGCAGCTCCGGGAAGGTGACGTACCGGAAGGTCTGCCACGAGTCTGCTCCGAGGTCCGCCGACGCCTCCTCGAACGAGCCGGCGAGCCGTCGTAGCCGTGCCAGTGCGTTGTTGTAGACGACGACGATGCAGAACGTCGCATGGCCGACGATGATCGTCAGCAGGCCGAAGGCGATGCCGACGTTCTCGTAGGTCGCCTGCAGCGCGAGGCCGGTGATGATGCCCGGGAGCGCGATCGGGAGGACGACAAGGAACGAGATCGTCTCGCGCCCGAAGAAGCGGTAGCGGGAGACGGCCAGCGAGAGCAGCGTGCCGAGCACGATCGAGATCGCCGTGGCGCCGACAGCCGCCTGCAAGGACAGCCAGAGGGCGTCGCGGACACGCTCGTCCTCCCACGCGACGCTGAACCACCTCGTGCTGAACCGGTCGATCGGCCAGCCCTGGGTCACGTTCTCGTTGAACGCGTAGAGCGCGATCACGACCAGCGGGAGATAGATGAAGGCAAGCGTGAGCACGGTCGCGAGCCGCAGAAGCATCCTCGTCGCGCCCGACTCCGCCATCACAGCGCCTCGAACGCCCGGAGCCGGC
This sequence comes from Gaiellaceae bacterium, assembly GCA_035943455.1. Lineage (GTDB taxonomy): Bacteria > Actinomycetota > Thermoleophilia > Gaiellales > Gaiellaceae > JACDAN01. Next base: position 1,357 of record DASZCE010000247.1, read on the forward strand.
GGGCGACGAGCAAGTAGACGACCATGACCCCGATCGGGACGAGCGTGTATGCGGCGGCAACGGGCAGCGCTTGCCCTCGGATGGAATAGATGACGGTGCCGATGAATTGGTCACTGGTGATGAGCCCGGGTGCGATGTAGTCGCCGAGCGTGAGCGAGAACGTGAAGATCGAGCCGGCGACGACGGCGGGGAACGCAAGCGGCAGGATGACGCGGAAGAAGGTGCGAGCCGAACGCGCGCCGAGGTCGGCGGACGCCTCGAGCAGAGAGTCCGGGATCCGCTCGAGCGCCGTGTAGACGGGCAGGATCATGAACGGCAGCCAGAGGTACGTGAACACGAGCCA
>DASZCE010000248.1:0-3841 GCA_035943455.1 Gaiellaceae bacterium
GGCTTCGTGCGGCGGAAGAGCTAGCTCGCCTGCGGCCTCGCCGGCAGCGGCGATGAAGTCCTCGAAGCCGGCCGGGCTGTTGATTGGGAACTTATAACTCCCAATGGGACTATGTGGCAAGTAGGCTCACCGTCGGTGTTCGCCCTCGCGCACCGCAAACTGCTCGACGCGCACCCGGAGCGGATCGGCTAGGTGGACCGACCGCTCTTTCAAACGATCGAGGGCCGACCGGACATGGACCGAGATGTGAAGGGAAGCGAGAACGCGCGGAGACGACGCTTCGAGGCCCTGTTCGCGTCGTACCGCTCGGACATCGCCGCGTATTGCGTCTGGCGTGCCGCGTCGGCGAGCGACGCGCAGGATGCGGTCGGCGACGTGTTCCTGACGGCGTGGCGCCGCCTCGACGACGTGCCGGACGGCGATGCGGCACGGGTCTGGCTGTATGCGACGGCGCGGAGGGTGATCGCGAATCAGCAGCGGTCGACCCGGCGCCGGACCGCGCTCCACGAGCGGCTGGCAATCGAGGCCGCTGCTTCCGGGCCCGTTCACTCGTCCGGCCGAGAGACGGCACTCGTTCACGAGGCGCTGCGTCGCCTCGGGCCGGGCGATCGCGAGGTTCTGCTGCTCGCGGAGTGGGAGGGTCTCTCAGCTGACGAGATCGCCACCGTCCTCGGCTGTCTCAGGGTCACGGCGCGAGGGCGACTCCACCGCGCCCGCCGTCGATTCCGCACCGTCTTCGTGGAGTTGGTGGGAAGGGCCGACGATCTGCGCGCCCACCGTCAGGTGGCCGCTGGGCCGCCACGCACTACGACACCCGTTCGCGAAGGAGGACCATGACCATGTCCGAGAGCTTGCAGGCGCTGCACAGGGCCAACCCACGCACGAGGGACGGCTTCCGAGAGTGGCTCGACGTCACTGCCGTCGCGGTGCGCGAACGAATCGCGACGAGCGCGCCGCCTCAGCCGAAATTGGTCCGGTCGCCGCATCGCAGTCTCGCGCGGGTCTCGATCGTCGCGGCGGCGCTCGCCGTCGCGGCCGCCGCCGCCGCGTTCTCGACCGTCGGATGGCCGGGTGGCGGTCCCGGGATCGAGACCGCCCGCGCTGCGGCCCGGAAAGCCGCGACGCTCTCGGCCGCGTCGGCCGAGCGTTCAGGCACCGCGGTCGTTCGGATCACCCGCAATGGGGAGATCTGGGCGGGGACGACGATCCGCTGGCACGAGGGCGACCTGGCCGTCTCAGCCGACGCACCGGCACCCCGCCGGCCGAGAACGGCCAGATCGGAGATGCTCGTCGTCGGCGGGACCATGTACGGCATCGATCCCCGTGACGGCCGCTGGGTCGCAATGGGCAGCCCGGCGAGCATCGACCCCGGTAGCGGCACGACGCCCGCCGAGTACCTCGCCGCCGTGCGTGAGGACGTCGGCGGCACGACGCTGGCCAGGATCATCGGCGCCATGACAGGGCTGACCAGGCGTCAGCTTGCCGACGGTTCGAGCGTCTACAACGGCGCGGTCGCAGCCCGGATGATCGCCAGGGAGACGGGCTTCAAGGCGGGCCGGCCGATCCGAGTGCTTCCGTTCGGCTTCGTCGCGCACGACGGGGCCGCAGATCCCGACGCTGCGCTCGACGTTGCTGTGACAGTGGCCGCCGACGGGATCGTGCGCGAGCTCGCGGTCACGTGGGGAACCGCCGCCTCGGCCTGGAGGTACGTCGTCACCTACAGTCGCCTCGGCGTCACACCGGCCCTGGTCGCACCCAAGAACGCGCGGTCGCTCCTCCGCGAACGCTCACTCGGCGGCGGACGTTAGTCGGCTCGCGTAACGGCTCCGACCGCGTCTTCGCGGTCGGACTCCGTCTCGGGAAGCTCCAGGATTTCCCACGCCTCGACCGGGCGGCTCGCCCCCTTGACCGTCAAGGGCTCGCGGCGGGCGGCGCGCACGCGATCCTCGACGAGCGCGTACGTGCGGAATCCACACAAGATCGAGCCGGGATCGGCCGCCGCCTGGAGCCGCGCCGCGATGTTCACCGTGAAGCCGACGGCCTTGTACGCGCGCATGACGTCGCTGCCGAAGACGCCGAGCGTGCAATAGCCGGTGTTCATCCCGACCCTGATCTGCAGCTCCGCCGGAATGCCGCGTCGGCGGAGGCCCGCCGCGAGCTCACGCACGCGGGCCCGCATCTCCAGCGCGGTTCCGATCGCCTCCAGAGCTTGAACGTGTTCGTCGGTCGTGTTCGGTGCCCCGTAGATGACGAGGACACCGTCCCCCGCAAAATCGATCAACGTGCCCCCGTGAGCCACCGTGAGCGCGGTCATCTCGCGTAGGTACTCGTTGAGCACGTGCGCGAGCTCCTCCGGCTCGAGCGTGTCGGACAGATCGGTGAACCCGACCATGTCGGCGACGAGCACGGTGACCTTCCGGCGGTCGAACGCCTTGTCGGGTTCGAGCTCTCCGGCGAGGAGTCGCTCCGCGACCTGCTCGGGCAGGAAGCGCTTGAGCTCGCCCGTCCGCACCAGCTCCGCCACTTGCTCTTCGACCCTCGCCTCGAGCCGGCGGTTGAGGCGGGCGAGCTCGGCCAGGTGCTCGGCCTCGAGGTCGTGGAGGCGCTTCTTCGCGAGACCGGCCCTCATTCGGGCGCGCAAGACGACGGGGTCGAACGGCTTCGGCAGATAGTCCTCGGCCCCGGTCTCGATGCACCGGACCGCTCTCTCGATGTCGTCGAGCCCCGTGATCATGATCACCGGCACGTGGCGGAGGGTGTCGTCTTGTTGCATTTGGGCGAGCACCTCGTCGCCGGTCATCTCCGGCATGAGCACGTCCAGGAGCACGACGTCGAACGGATCTGACTGCAGCCTTTCTAGGGCCTGCCGGCCGTCGGCGGCGGTCTCGACTCGGTAGCCGTCCTGCTCGAGGAAGCGGGTGAGCATCGCCCGGTTGACGGGATCGTCGTCGACGACGAGCACCCAGGGAGTCGCACTCATGCCCGCCCGCCCACGCGCGCTGCCTCGAGTGCCGACCGGACCTGTGCATACTCGCTCTCGGCGCGCCCGACAAGCGCTTCCGCCTCGGACAGGGGTCCGTCGTCGCCGATTGCCTCCAGCCGGCGGCACAGCTCGGCGAGCCGCTCGGCACCGAAGGTCGCCGCATTCGCCTTGAGGGTATGTGCGGCCCGTCGAAGCTCGCCGGCATTGCCTTCCCGGGCCGCCTTCTGAAGCGCCGTGAGGAGGTTCGGAGCCTCGGCGAAGAACGTGTCGATCAGCTCCGAGAGCGCTTGCCCGTCACCGAGTGTCTTCGCGAGCCGTTCGACCGTAGCCGTGTTGAGCGCGTCGGCCTGCGGTGGAGCGACGGCGCCGAGGGCGGCGGACAGCTCCTCGATCCGGATCGGCTTGCTCAGGTAGTCGTCCATGCCCGCGGCGAGGCAGCGATCGCGCTCCTCGCTCATCGCGCCTGCCGTGACGGCGATGATGCGTGGTCGCCTCGACGCCCACCGCTCGTGGATCCGCCGTGTCGCCTCGAGCCCGTCCATCTCCGGCATCTGCACGTCCATCAGGATTACGTCGTACGCCCCGCGCTCGAGCGCTTCGAGCGCCTCCGCCCCGTTGCCGACGACGTCGGCCCGATGGCCCAGCTTCTCGAGCAGCAGCAGGGCGAGCCGCTGATTGACGGTGTTGTCCTCCGCGATGAGCACACGCAGAGGAGCGCCGGCTGGAGCCTCCCCGGCTCGCTCCGGCTCCGCCTCCGGCTCGGCAGCAGCGACCGGCGCCTCCTCGCCGAGCACGTCGAGGAGGACGTCGTAGAGCTGTGACGGCCTGATCGGCTTCGTCAGCGAGGCGGCGAACTCC
>DASZCE010000249.1:0-3837 GCA_035943455.1 Gaiellaceae bacterium
GGCCCGCCGCGAGCGCCGCCGCCGACCCGCCGCTCGAGCCGCCGGCAGTCCGGCCGGGAGCGGCCGGGTTGGGGACGGTGCCGAAGTGGGGGTTCTGCGACGTGATCCCGTAGGCGAACTCGTGCAGATTCGTCTTGCCGACGTTCGCATAGCCGGCCGTCTCGAGCGCCGCGACGGCTTCAGCCGTCCGGTCGGGGACATGGTCGGCGAAGATGATCGACCCGTACGTCGTGGTCAGGCCGGCGGTATCGAACAGGTCCTTGACGGCCAAGCGGATGCCCGACGCCGGAGGCGCGTCGGGTCCCGCAAGGAAGATGCCGTCGATCCGGCGACCTTACTCGGTCGTCTTTGCCGGCACGCAGATGTAGCGACTCGCGGCGTCGGCCCGCTCGGGCGGCGCCTCGCTCTCTACGAGCCATCGCTCTTCGCCGACGGGGAAGGTCTCGCCGACCACGAGGGCTCGGTCGGTCAGCCTCGTCTCGCGTTCGTCGTCCCGAAGTAGAAGCACCTCGTACAGAGGCATGCGGCTCACCTCCATGCGCAGTGGTCCCAGCGTGAAACGACTGTGTGCTGTGAACGTTACGCGTTTACCACTAGTCGACGGCGAGGTAGAGGAAGGCGATCACCCACGTACCGCCGAAGATGAGCAAGAAGAGCCCGAAAAGGGCGAGGCCGAAGACGTTGTTCCGGTGCGCGAGCTCGGTGTCCGGCTCGACCGGCTGGACGGTTACGTCCGGCGGCCTGGTCTCGGGGAGCGGCTCGGTCACAGGACGTCGATCGCCATTGCGGCGAAGAGCAGGGCGAGGTACGCCAGCGAGTAGTGGAAGAGAACGCTCGCGCGGCGGGGCGTCAGCTCCTGCTGCAGCTTCCAGGCGAGGCGGAGGAACTGCGCGCCGAGGACAGCCGCAGCGACGAGATAGAGCGGGCCGAACGTCCCGGTGACGACCGGGACGAGCGTGAGGCCGACGAGCGCGACCGTATAGAGCACGATCTGCCGAGCCGTCTCACGCTCCCCGCGGACGACCGGGAGCATCGGAATCCTCGCCGCCTCGTAGTCGCGCTTGATCAGCAGCGCGAGCGCCCAGAAGTGCGGCGGCGTCCAGAAGAAGACGATCAGGAAGAGATACAGCGCCGGGAGGGCGAGATTGCCGGTCGCCGCGGCCCAGCCGACGAGCGGCGGTACGGCGCCGGCGGCACCGCCGATGACGATGTTCTGCGGCGTCGAGCGCTTGAGCCAGCGCGTGTAGACGAGGACGTAAAAGAGGTTTCCGACCAGGGCAAGCACGGCCGCGAGCACGTTCACGACCGACGCGAGGAGGACGAACGAGAACGAGGAAAGCGCGAGCCCGAACTCGAGCGCGAGCTCGGCGCTGACGCGGCCGCCCGCGACCGGCCGCTTCGAGGTGCGGCCCATCGAGCGGTCGATGTCACGGTCGAGCACGTGGTTGAGCGCGCTCGCCCCGCCGCAGGCAAGGGCGAGGCCGGCGATCGTGGCCGTGAGCAGCCCGAGGTCGGGGACTCCTCCGGCGCCGACGAACATGCCGGCGGCACCGGTCAGGAGGAGCAGCGACATGATCCGCGGCTTCGTCAGCGTCAGGTAGTCGCGCCAGGCGACCGGCTGCGCCCGCGCACCGCGGTACAGGCGTGCGGTCATCAGGAGCGACGTGGCCAGGGCCGCCGCGGCGAACGCGAGATGGAGCGGCCGCAACCACCAGGTCGCGACCGCCGCAAGGAACAGGATGAGAGCAGCGCTAGCGAGGGCGAATGCCTGGCGGTGGGCGAACCACGCGCCGAGGACGAGCGCCGCAAGCAACGGCAGCGCGACGACGACGAGCGCGCGGTGCGCGATCCCGAGCTCCCCGCTTGCGATTACGGCGACGCCGGTCGCCGACGCGCCGACGCCGCACAGCCGAAGCCAGGGCCCTGCCCTCACAGCTGCCTCACTTCCTGCAGCCGGCGGCGAAGATCGCGGAGAGGCCGCGCGCTGGTCACGTACGGAAGCTTGTCGAAGTTCTGCGGCGGCGGCGGGGAGGTCGTGTACCACTCGAGCGTGTCGGCGAGCCAGGGGTCGTTGACGGCCCGGGGGCTGCGCCGCCGAGACCACCAGACGTTGACGATGAAGACGAGCACGCCGAGTCCCATCACGTACGAGCCGATCGACGAGATCAGGTTGTACGTGGCCCAGAGTTCGTCGTCCCGGTAGGTGTAGACGCGGCGAGGCATTCCGAGCAGCCCCAGGAAGTGCTGCGGGAAGAAGGCGACGTTGAACCCGATGAACGTCAGCCAGAAGTGCCACTTGCCGAGCGTCTCGTTCAGGTAGCGGCCGAAGAGCTTCGGCCACCAGTAGTACAGCCCAGCGAAGATTCCGAAGACGGAGCCGCCGAAGAGCACGTAGTGGAGGTGCGCGACGACGAAATAGGTGTCCTGAGCCTGCCAGTCGAACGGGAAGACCGCGACGAAGATCCCGGAGAGCCCGCCGATCGTGAAGACGGCGATGAACCCGAGTGCCCAGAGCATCGCCGTGTCGAAGATCAGGTTTCCGCGCCAGGTCGTCGCGAGCCAGTTGAAGATCTTGACGCCGGTCGGCACCGCGATCGTGAGCGACGCGATCATGAACCAGATCTGGAGTCCGATCGGCAAGCCGACGGTGAACATGTGGTGGCCCCAGACGAGCAGGGAGTAGAAGCCGATCGCGACGGTCGAGAAGGCGATCGCCTTGTACCCGAAGATCGGCTTCCGCGAGAAGACCGGGATCACCTCGGAGATGATCCCCATCGCGGGCAGGATCATGACGTAGACCTCCGGGTGGCCGAAGAACCAGAAGACGTGCTGGTAGAGCACCGCGTTTCCGCCCTCGCTCGGAATGAAGAAGTGCGTCCAGCCCTGACGGTCGAGCAGCAGCATCGTGAGGCCGGCCGAGAGCGCCGGAAGCACGACCACCAGTAGCGCCGCGTAGATCTCGATTGCCCAGACGAAGAGCGGCACGCGCATCCACGTCATGCCAGCGGTCCGCATGTTGTGGATCGTGGCGAGGAAGTTGATCGCCCCGACGAGTGAGGAGACGGAGAGGATGTGGAGGCCGACGATCCAGAGGTCCTGGCCGTTTCCGGAGATATCCGCCGACAGCGGTGGGTAGCCCGTCCACCCGGCGCGCGCAGCGCCGCCGCCGGCGAAGAAGCTGCCGAGGAGGACAACGCCGCCGAACAGGAACAACCAGTACGAGAAGGCGTTCAGCCGTGGGAAGGCGACGTCGCGTGCGCCGATCATCAGGGGCACGAGGTAGTTCGCGAAACCGGCGAAGATGGGAACGACGACGAGGAAGATCATCGTCGTCCCGTGCATCGTGAAGAGCTCGTTGTACGAGTCCTTCGTGACGACGTGCATGTCGGGCTGCGCGAGCTGCGTCCTGATCAGGAGCGCCATTGCGCCGCCGGCGAGGAAGAAGACCAGGCTGGTGGCGATGTACAGGATCCCGATCCGCTTGTGGTCGACGGTGGCGACCCAGCTTGCGAAGCGGCCGCGGGTCCAGGGAACCGGATAGGTCGGCGTCTCGGCCCTAGCCGCCACTTGCGCCTCCCGGGAAGCGCGTCTTCAGGTAATCGGTCAGCGCCTTCATCTGGCGTTCGTCCCAATCCGCGCCGACGGCGGGCATCTTGCCGCGGCCATTCCTGACGATCTGCTCGACCGACGCGGCATTCGCGACCGTGCCGGGGGTGAGGCCCGGCCCGATGAATCCCTGCCCCTTGGCGCCGTGGCACTTGGCGCAGACCCCGTTGAACTCCTGCGCGCCGAGGTCGGACTGGCCGGTTTCCTGGGCTCTCGCCTGCTGCGCGAGCC
>DASZCE010000250.1:0-3735 GCA_035943455.1 Gaiellaceae bacterium
TAGGTGCCGAAGATCGCCAGCCCGACGGCCGCGAAAAGCCCCCAGAGAGCGCCCACGGCGAGAAACCACCTGCGCACGGCCGAACGGTAAACCTTGCAGTTCAGCCGCGGAGCCGGGCGCGGTGATGCTGCTGGGCGGCGCGGTCGGCGCAGAGCTCGCAGCAGTAGCGCTTGCTCCGATTCTTCGTGCGATCGACGAACGCTCCTGTGCAGGGCGGCGCCGAGCATGTGCCGAAGCGCGTGAGCCCGTGGGCGCGAACGATCTCGATCAACGCCGAAGCGGCCGTGGCTCCGAGGTGCGAGGCGACGGAGCTTTCGTGTGGGCCGTACCGAACGCTCCACTCGCCGCCGGCTGCTTCGAGGCGCGGGACGGCGCCCGCCTCCGCCGCAATGTCGTTCAGCACCTGAGCGGCCTCGCGCACCTCGCTGGTGTCGAACACGCGCCGCAACCGCTCTCGCAGGCGCTTGACCTCGTTCAGATCGGTCTCCGTTGCGAGCCGGGCCGCCTGGTCACGCCCGACGCGCCGAAGGAAGGTCCGAAGGTCATCGACCTCGACGAGGTGTTCGTGCGGGTCGTCGTACGTGTCCCACGTGTTCACGAGCGCCACCGCCAGGTCGGCGCCGGATTCCTTCGGATTGCCGACGATCACGGACTAACTATCTCCTGGTCTGTCAGTCTCAAAATAGTGTTAGACACTGACAGGCTAGCGAGGAGGGATCAATGGGCAGGCTCCACCTCTTGCTCGTCACCGGAGTTGCGCTGATCTTGGCAGGGCAGGCTGCCGGCGCTGCGCCGACGGTCGTGATCGAGGAAGTCGACCGTACCCGCACGCTTGCGGCCGGGACGTTCTGCGGATTCGACGTCGTCCTTCACTCCGAGGGAACGCGTCGCACGACGACGTACACCGACCAGAACGGGAACTTCGACCGCTTCAGCATTCACCTGTCGGACTGGAAGACGAGCTTCACCAACCCGGCGAACGGCGAAACGATTCGCACCGTACTCGCAGGGCCCGTGATCGTCGAAGCACGCGACGACGGCACCGCCCTCGTGCGGATCCCGGGGAACGACGGCCTGCTCGTGCAGAAGGGCGAAGGCCCCGTCTACACCGACCAGGGCCTGATCGTCTACCTGGCGCCCGATGCCGTGAACTGGCAAGAGCGGATCGAGGTGCTCCACGTCGCGGGCGGCTACCGCAGCCCCGACGACTTCGCGACGTTCGTCGCCGCCGTCTGCGGCGCGATCGCCTGATCCGGTGTGCGAGTGGGCCCCGGCTGTGCGGGGCCCACTCGTTGCGCCCGTTCGTCCTCCCCGGAACTCAGCAGAGCACGCCGGCGACCGTTCCTGTGCCGGCGTGGCCTGGATTCGAGTCGTAACCTGGATCCACGCGCACGACGACGACACGAGGGGTGTTCCCCGAGATCGTCGAGCCGTCCTTCGAGATCGAGCTGGCGACGCGGACGAGGATGAAGTCCGCGAGCGGCGGCGAGGGCGGGCCTGAGCTCGCTCCGGGGCCCGTCGACCAGGACTGGCCACAAGCTGGCGCGCTCGCCGGGCTGTTCGCGAACCCCTTGAACGACGGCGGCGCCGCGCCACCAGACAGGGAGTTGCGCTTCGACCACTGCGCCCCCCAGAAGGTCACGTTGCTTCCGACCGCGGCGTCGAGGTCACCGACCACAAACGAGCCGCCTGCCGTCACCCCTGCGATCAGAAACGTGCACGACGCCGTCGCGACGCTTCCGTCGATGTCGTTGATCGTGGTCGTCACGGTGAACGACCCCGTCGAGAAGTACAGATGCGTGCCGGCGACGTCGAAGCCGCCGCCCGCTTTCGCGGTAATCGTTCCCGGCGTCGAGGGCGTTGAGTCGCCCCAATCGATCGTTGCCGTGAACTCGGCCGGCGTCGAGAAGGGGTTGCCGTCGACGAAGCTCGCGACGAGGCCGGCGTAGCTCTGGCTCGAGACCTGGTTCGAGCACGTCGCCGTCAGTGGTGCGTCGGCGACGTTCGCGGTCGAGATCGCCGTCGCGGTCGTGAGCGGATTGTCGACGTCGGTGATCACGACCGTGATCGAGTAGGTCCCTACCTGGACGTACGTGTGGCTTCCGGCAACGCTGAAGGGGCCGCCGACAGGGCCGGTGATCGTTCCGTTCGTCGGCGCTGTCCCGTCGCCCCAGTTGATCGTCGCCGAGTACTCGCTCGCCGTTGCGGTCACATCCGGGTCGGTGAAGCTCGCGACCGTGCCGCTGAAGGGCGTGCCCTCGACGGTATTGATGGTCGTCCCGGTCGCCGTGATCGGCTGATCGGGGGCGGCCTCCGACTCGAAAAAGACGTCGGGATCCGGCCGCCCCGCAGGCCAGTTCACGTTCGTGACCGTGTTGCGGTTGTCGCCCCAGAGGTAGTAGAAGCGCCCCGCGTCGGCTGTCACGGCGATGTACTCGCCCATGTAGCAGTTGGCGATTGCCGGATCGAAGTTCGGATTGAGCTGGGGGACGCCGAAGGCGGCGTTGGTCACCCGCTGCAGCGCGCCGAACGCCGCGCCGCCGTCGGTCGAGAACGCCTTGTAGACGTCGACGTTGAGGTTGTTCGCCGTGTCGTTGCGGCGGTCGTACCAGGCGACGGACACCGTGCCCTCGTCGCCTCCGACGGCGACGACGGGCTCGAACTGGTCCGTGGTGGTGCCACCTCCAAGCTGGATGGGGGCGCTCCAGGTGGCGCCCCCGTTCGTCGAGCGGCTGAAGAAGACGTCGCTGTTGTCCGTCGCGCCCGTCGGGTCGCTCGCCCAGACGACGTAGAGATTCCCGTCGTTGGCGCTGCCCGTCGTGTCGACCGCGAGCCAGGCCTGGTGAAGCATCCGGATGTTGCCGTTCAGCGTCGTCCGGTTGTTGTTGGTGCCGCAGGAGACGACGCGGTCACTTCCGGGAAGCCGGTTACCGGTCGAAACCTGGACGTTCGCGCCGAAGGTCTGTCCCCCGTCGGTCGAGCTGCGGAACCGGATGTCGCCTGCGGTAGCCCCGGTCCGGTCCGCCCAGACGACGTACACCTCGCCGTTCGGCCCCACCTTGACGCTACACCCGAACGGCGCCGGCCCCTGTACCTGAATGACCTGCTCGTTTACGTACGTGGCGCCGCCGTCGGTCGAGCGCGAGAATCGCAGCTCGCTCGTGTCGGCCGTGCCGTTGGACGGGTTGCTGGTGTCGATGAACCGTGTCCAGCAGACGTAGACGTTGCCGTTGTTGGCACCGCCCGAGTTGTCGACGGCGATCGACGGCTTGTCGCTCAGGGTGGTGACGTTGCCGACGGCGTTGAGACCTGAAGACGCCGCGGAGGCGTTGACCTGGGTGCCGAAGGTCTGGCAGTCGTCGGTCGACCGCGCGACGCCGATCGCCGGGTTCGCGCTGATCGTCGCGTTCTCGCCGTAGTAGAACGTGCCGGTTGCCAGGTTCACGGCGAGGGTCGGATCGCCGTTGTTTCCGGCGCCGAGCTCTCCCTGGTCGGTCCAGGTCACGCCGCGATCGGGCGAGCGCGCGAAGCCGGACAGCCCGGCGCCTGGGCCGGAATCGTTGAACCCCGCGCAGACCGTGTTGCCCCGGACGACCAGGCTCGTCTCGCTCTGCGTCGTGTTGTCGCCCGGATCCCCGACGGCGGTGTTAACTCGCGTATCGTCGGTCAGGAGCGTCTGCGCGCCGGCGACAACCGGGTATGCGAGCGAGATCGCACACGCGAGCGCCGCTGTGG
>DASZCE010000251.1:0-4070 GCA_035943455.1 Gaiellaceae bacterium
GTCACGATCAAGGTCGTGCCTCCGCTCGAGGGACTCGACCTCAACCGCAACTTCCCGATGGAGTGGGCGGTCGAGGCGGAACAGTACGGCGCCGGTCCGTACCCGACCTCGGAGCCCGAGATCCGCGCAATGGTCCAGGCGATCGTCGAACGCCCGAACATCACCGGCCACATCGCGTACCACACGTTCAGCGGCGTCCACCTTCGGCCCTACTCGAGCTACCCGGATGAGCACTTCCCGACGAACGACCTCCGGACATATCAGCTGCTCGGGGAGAAGGCGACCGAGATCACCGGCTACCCGGAGATCTCGATCTTCCACGACTTCAAATACGACCCGAAGCAGACGGTCAAGGGCGGCGCCAACGACTGGTTCTACGACCATCTCGGCCTGTTCTCGTTCACCACCGAGCTCTGGAGCCCCCAACGTGAGGCGGGGATCGACGGCTATCAGTTCATCGAGTGGCTGCGCGACCACCCTCCGGAGGACGACCTCAAGCTCCTGCACTGGAGCGACAAGGAGCTCGACCGGAGAGGCTACGTCGACTGGTATCCCTTCGAGCACGATCAGCTCGGGCACGTCGAGCTGGGCGGTTGGGATCTCATGTACTGCTGGGCCAACGTCCCGCCGCAGTTCCTCGAGCGTGAGATCGCCCCGCACACCGAGTACGCGATCTGGCAGCTGCTCGTGTCGCCGCGAGTGGAGATCCGCTCACTCGATGTCGAGCCGCTTGGCGGGGATCGCTCCCTCGTCCGGCTCGTGATCGAGAACGCCGGCTGGTTGCCGACCAGCGTCAGCGAGAAGGCGGTCGAGCGGAAGGCGGTCCGGCCGCTCGAGGCGGAGATCATCCTGCCCGAGGGCGGAAAAGTGATCGCCGGCGAGAGGAAGCCCGAGCTCGGGCAGCTCGATGGGCGCGTCCACCGGCGCTCGCTGCTCTGGTGGGCGACCGACGACGCCACCAGCGATCGCACCAAGGTGGAATGGGTCGTCGAGGCGCCGCCAGGGTCGTCCGTGACGGTGGAGGTTCGTCACCAGCGAGCGGGCACCGTACGCCGCGAGCTCCAGCTCGGCTGAAGTCGCCGCACGATCGCGCTCACTCAATCGAGGGATTTCCGGCAGGAGCCGCGTAGGCGGCGCCGAACTCTCGCCATACTCAGTCGAGTAGGGCTCGTCGCTGCGGCTCGTCCGACTTCGGGGGGATCGTGCTCAGGAAGCTGCCGCAACGAGTGGGAGGGCCAAACCCGTGCCGGGCTGGCTGACCTGGCTACTCGTCGGTCTCGCCGTCTGGACCCTCGTCTCGATCCTGCTCACGCTGCAGATCGGACGCTTTCTCCGCGTTGCCTCACGGGGTGACCGGCGAGCGCGGCGGATGGAGCCGCCGGAGACGGTCGGTCGGCCGCTGGTGCTGGCTGCGCCGTCGCCTCTTGCCCGTCGAGGCCGACCGGCGACGCCACAGCGCATCCTGATCGTCGACGACGACGCCGGCCTGCGATTGCTGCTCCGAACCACGCTGACGGGAGACGAGTTCGCGGTTGCGGAGGCGGAGGATGCGCAGCACGCTTCCGATCTCGCGCGCTTCTGGCGCCCGACGGTCGTGCTCTTGGACGTCGCGATGCCCGGCATCGACGGGCTCTCGTTCTGCTCGGAGCTGAAGCGGAAGCCTGCCTTCGGCGCACCGATCGTGGTTCTGCTGACGGGGACCGAGTTGGCCGAACGCGAGTCTGCCCGCGCCGGCGCCGACGCGCTGCTTCGGAAGCCCTTCAGTCCGCTGGAGCTGATTGCGCTCATCGACCGCCTCACGGGCGCCGAAGACGTCGAACGCGAGACGCGCTCGGGAGTGGAGGCTGAGGACCAGCTCCTCCTTTACGCCCGCGACCTCGGCCGCTTGGTCGAGATCGAACGAATGCAGCGTCGCGTCGTCCAGGACGCGTACCGCGAGACCGTGACCGCGCTCGCCAACGCCCTCGAGGCCAAGGACACCGGCACTCGGATTCACTCGCTTCGCGTTCGGGACTACGCAGTCCAGCTCACCGCGGCGATCGAACCGGCGCTGCTCGGCGATCCGAGCCTCGAGTACGGCTTTCTACTCCACGACGTCGGGAAGATCGGCGTTCCCAACGATCTGCTCGCGAAGCCCGGCCCGCTCAGCCCGGACGAGCTCCGGCTCATGCGCGAGCACACCGTCATCGGTGCCCAGATGCTCGCGGAGATCACCTTCTTCCACGGGGAAGGGCTCAAGGTGATCCGTTCGCACCACGAGCGGTGGGACGGGACGGGCTATCCCGACCGCCTGGCGGGAGCGGCGATTCCGCTCAGCGCGCGGATCTTCGCCGTCGCCGACGCGATGGACGCGATGACGAGCGACCGTCCGTATCGGGAACCGGCGAGCTGGCAAGCGGCGACGAGGGAGATCGCCTCCGAGAGCGGCCGGCAGTTCGATCCCGACGTGGTCGAGGCGTTCATGAGCGAGAACGCCGCTCTCCGGCGGGTCTACGACGTCACCGGCAAGGCGGCCTGACGAGGCGCGGACCGGATTTGTTCTCGACCCGTACCGCCGCCGGGATGGGCCGCGTTGGACCGGAGTTCAACAAGAGAGGAGAGTGAGCGAGCCGGTGACGTTGTTCTCGATTGAGCTGGAGCTTGGGCCTGAGACACGGGCCCTCGTTGAGAGGCTGGTCGCCAGCACGACGGTGACGATGCAACTCGAGTTCGGGCCCGAGACGCTCGCAACCGTCAGCACGCTGTTCCCAAGGGACGCGACGAAGCCGGAGGCTGGCGAGGGGATCCGGACCAGTGCCGGAGCCGAACGTCCGGATAAAGCGCTTTAAGTCAGTTACCCCACAGCGGCCGGACTTCGATCGTCCCCATCTGGGCGACGGGATGCTGGGCCGCGATCTCGACGGCCTCCTCCAGGCTGTCGCACTCGAGGAGGTCGAACCCGCCGACGACCTCCTTCGTCTCGGCGAAGGGACCGTCAGTGACGATCGCCTTCCCGTCGCGGACACGGACCGAGCGGGCCCGGCGAGGCGGAGCCAGCTGGTCTCCGGTGATCCAGGTGCCCCGCGCCTGGAGGTCGTCGAGCCAGGGGAAGCTCTCGTCCTCGGTGGCGTCGCCCGGCTCGGGCTCGGTCTGGGCGTTCATCTTCTCGGCGTCCCAGCAGATCATCAGCAGGAATCTCATCGTCGCTCCTCTCATCGCTCGCTCGAGCCTTACCTACGGATGACGAAGATGCCGGGCCGAGATCGACAAATATGCACGGGTTCAGGTATCCCCGGCGCTGTCACTCGGCGTTACCAGCGGTCTCGCGTGAACGGGACCGGCAGAAAGGCGCATACGGGATTCGAACCCGCCTGCTAATCGGTGGTTTTCTGCAGCCGAGGTTCCACCGGGGTCTGCACCGCAGGGGCGCCCGCGTGCATCAGGGACGCTGGTGGGAGCCAAGGAGCGCCCCCACCAGCGCTCGTATTCGCGCTACGCCGGGTGCCCGCCGAGCAATGGGCAGACGATCGGTGCGACGTCTACCGGAAGCAGATGGGGCGTGATTGTCAACAATTCGTCCTCGACCGTGTAGGTCGCCCTACCGACCTGGACGAAGACGAGCTTGCCCTCGGGCGTCCTCAGCTTCCAGATGATCCCCATCGTCATTCCCACGCCTTTTTCGAAGTCGAGGATCTGGACTGTGGTGTCGACCTCGGTCAGCGTGTAGCCAGTTTCGAGGTTCGTGTGCGAAACGTCGGCGGTGATGTGCGAAATCACCTTGCTCGGGTCGGCAAGATCGCCGAAAACGATGTCGTTGAACTTGAGCGTGAACGAGATCTGTTCGTCGAAATCGCAGCCCTCGCCGGCTGGCTTAACGAAGACATCCGAAAACGTGCCTTTGAGGTGGTGAGGTCGCGCGGCGTGCGCCGCACCCGCCATGCTCGCAGCAACGAGCAGCGCCGCAGTGAGCGCTAGGAATGGCCGCTTCATTTTGCCTCCTTGGTCGTGCCGCAGAACAACGATCATCTCCCACTTCAAGGGACGAAACAAGGATGCGGTCGCAGTCGGCGTTCAGGCGAGCAGCTTTAGGT
>DASZCE010000252.1:0-7032 GCA_035943455.1 Gaiellaceae bacterium
CCCACCGGGCCCGGCCGTGCGCGCCAACGATCTGCGAGCATCGCGGTTCGTGCGACTCGGGTTCTACATGGGGTATGCACCGCCCGGGACGAACCCAACCGAGCTGATCGGCCTGGCCCAGGAGGCGGAGCGTCTCGGCTACGACTCCGCCTGGGCAGCGGAGGCGTGGGGGACCGACGCTGTCACCGTGCTCTCGTGGCTCGCCGCGACGACGACCACGCTGAAGGTCGGCTCGGCCATCTTCCAGATCCCGGCGAGGACGCCAGCCAACACCGCCATGACCGCTGCGACGCTCGACCTTATGTCCGGCGGCCGGTTCCTGCTCGGGCTGGGGCTCTCCGGCCCTCAAGTCGTCGAGGGCTGGCACGGCGAGCCCTGGGGAAAGCCGCTGACGAAGACGCGCGAGTACGTCGAGATCGTCCGCTCGGTGCTGCGACGCGAGACGCTGCGTCATCAGGGCGAGCACTACCAGGTGCCCTTCACGGGCCCGGGGGCGACCGGCCTCGGGAAGCCGCTGAAACTGATGGCCCGGCCACTCCGCGCGAACATCCCGCTGTACCTCGCGGTCTTCAAGCCGCGCGCCGTCGAGCTGGCGGCGGAGATCGCCGACGGCTGGTTGCCGATCTTCTTTTCGCCGGAGCGCGCCCGAGAGACCTTCCCGGCACCGTTCACGCGCGACGACGGGTTCGAGATCGCGCCGGCGGTTCCGGCGCTCGTCTCCGACGACCTCCAGGACGCCCGCGACGCGCTTCGCCCCTACTACGCGCTCTACGTCGGCGGCATGGGCGCTCGCAGCCGTAACTTCTACAACGACCTCGTCTCGAGCTACGGCTACGAAGCCGAAGCGAAGACGATCCAGGATCTCTTCCTCGAAGGGAAGCATCGCGAGGCCGCGGCGGCCGTTCCCGACGGCCTGATCGACGAGATGGCCCTCGTCGGCTCACCGGCGCGGATCGCCGACCGCCTCGCCGCATGGCGAGAGTCGGGCGCCACGACGGTCTTGATCTCGACGCGGGATTCCACGACGCTGCGAGCGGTCGCAGCGGCGTGGACCTGAACCGTCTTCGACCGAGGAAGACGCGGGTTTCGTACCTGGCCTCCTCGTAAACGACGTAGGCGTGACCGAGTTCGGCTACGCCCTCTCGTCGGAGGAACACGGCCCGATCGAGCTCGTGGAATACGCCGCGCGGGCGGAACGGGCGGGGTTCGAGTTCGCGCTGATCTCCGATCACTACCACCCGTGGACGGACTCGCAGGGCCAGAGCCCCTTCGTCTGGAGCGTGATCGGCGGTATCGCGCGTGAGACGGAGCGGCTACGGCTCGGCACGGGGGTCACGTGCCCGACGATCCGCATACATCCGGCGATCGTGGCGCAGGCGGCGGCGACCTCGGCGTCGATGATGCCGGGGCGCTTCTTCCTCGGTGTCGGAACCGGCGAGAACCTCAACGAGCATGTCGTCGGCGAGGGGTGGCCGTCGGCAGACGAGCGGCTGGCAATGCTCGCGGAGGCGCTCGAGGTCATGCGGCTGCTCTGGCAGGGCGGTGAGCAGACGCACCGCGGCGAGTTCTACGACGTCGAGGACGCCCGCCTCTACACGCTTCCGGAGGAGCCGGTCGAGGTTGCGGTCGCGGCCGCGAAGCCGAACGCCGCGGACGTCGCCGGGCGCATGGGCGATGCCCTGATCAACACTGCGCCGGACGCCGACATCATCGCCCGGTTCGACGGGGCCGGCGGAACGGGGAAGCCGCGCTACGGCGGCATCACGTGCTGTTGGGCGACGAGCGAGGAAGAGGGCGCGAAGACCGCGTCCGAGATCTGGCCGAACGCCGCGCTCGGCGGGGATCTCGGCCAGGAGCTTCCCCGTCCGGAGAACTTCGAGCAGGCGACGCAGTGGGTGACGGCGGAGGCGATCGCGGAGAAGATTCCGTGCGGGCCCGACCCGGAGCGCTTCGTGGAGGACATCCGCGTCTACGAGGAAGCCGGATACACCCACGTCTATTTCCACCAGGTCGGCTACGACCAAGACGGCTTCTTCCGCTTCTGGACCGAGGAGCTCGCCCCAAGGCTCTCCTAACAGTTTCTTAACCGAACCAGGTTCTGTTAAGACCCGGCGCGCCGAAGCGGTCTCTCTCCATCAACGGAAGCGCCCACCCGCGCGTTAACGGAACCAGGTTCCGTTAAGCGCCCCGGCCGGCGTGCGGGCTCTGCTTGAATCGTCGGCGGTGCGGTTCGATCGGCGGGAGCTGGCTGGCGCGGTCGCGGACCTGGGGGTGCTCGTTCCGATCGCCGTCGCGCTGATTGTCTCCAACGGGCTCTCCGCCACGGCGGTTCTGCTGCCGGCTGGCCTCCTCTACCTCACGGCGGCCTTCGTCTACGGTCTCCCGATTCCGGTGCAGCCGCTCAAGGCCTTCGGCGCGATCGCGATCGCGAACGGCCTCGGTTCAGACGAGATCGCCGCCGGCGCGCTCCTGATGGGCGTCGTGTTCGTCGTCCTCGGCCGCCTCCGCCTCCTCGACCTCGCCGCACGCGCCTTCCCGAAGCCGCTGATCCGCGGCGTTCAGCTGACCGTCGGCCTGCTGTTCCTGAAGATCGCGTTGGGGCTCGTGCTCGATCCGCCGAAGGCCTTCGCCGAGCACGCGCTCCCACCGACGACGGCAGCGGTGATCGCCGCCGGCGGCGTCGTCGCGGCACTCATGCTCCGTCGTTACCCGATCTCGCTGGCGCTCGTCGCTGCCGGCGCGGCCGTGATGATCTGGCGCGGCGCCGGTGACGCCGCCGTCGGCCCCTCGCAGGTCTCATTGCCGTCGCTCGACTGGGCGACGCTGGCGACAGCCTTCACCGTCCTGGTCCTTCCCCAGCTGCCGCTCTCGTTCGCGAACTCCTGCCTGGCGACGGCGGACGCCGCGCGCGTCTACTTCCGCGAGCGCGCCCGAACAGTCCGCCCCGGGCGCCTCGCCACCACCTTCGGATCCGCCAACCTGCTCGCCGGCGCCATCGGCGGCATGCCCGTCTGCCACGGAGCAGGAGGCCTCACCGCCCACGTCGCGTTCGGCGCCCGCACCGCCGGCGCGCCGCTCGTCATGGGCGCCGCCCTGCTCACGCTTGCCGTCGCGTTCGGCGCCGGTCTCGCCGCTCTGCTCACCGCCTTCCCGCTGCCGATCCTGGCCGCACTCCTCGCCACCGCCGGCCTTCTTCACATCGGCCTGCTCCGCGACCTCCGCGGCGTCCACGCCTGGGCGCTCGCCCTCGCCGTCGGGCTCGTCGGTTACGAGATACACCTCGCACTGGCGCTCGCAGCAGGACTCGCCCTCTACTGGGGCGTACGGCTGGCCGGAGCGATCATGACCTGGCGACCGACAACAGCATGACCGACGACCGAGCCCCCGCGTGGGGGATCGAGCCCGTCCCGGAGCGGCTGCGGACGCTGGGGCTCTGGGACCTCACCGTGCTGTGGGGGAACCTCGGCGTCTCGCTGCTCGTGCTCGTGATCGGGGCGCTTCTCGTCCCCGCGCTCACGTTGCGCGATGCGTTCGTCGCCATCGTTGTCGGGGGGCTGATCGGCAACGCGATGGTGGGACTCGCCGGGATGATCGGCGCGGATGCCCGCGTCCCCTCGATGGTGCTCCTCCGCGCGCCGCTCGGCAGGCGCGGCTCCTACATCCCGACGGCGCTGAACGCGCTCCAGTGCCTCGGCTGGGCGACGTTCGAGCTGATCATCATCGCCGCGGCAGCGAGCGCCCTCTCGGACGAGGCTTTCGGCGTCAGGGCGAAGGCGGCATGGACGATCGGCTTCGGCATCCTCGCCGCCTCGTTCGCGCTGCTCGGCCCGGTGGCGTTCGTGCGGCGGATCCTGCGCCGCTTCGGCGTGTGGATCGTGCTTGCGTCGCTCGTCTACCTGACGTGGTGGGCGCTGACTGAGGCCGACCTCCACAAGCTCTGGAACGCACCGGCCGAAGGAGGTTCGAGCATCTGGCTCGGGATCGACCTCGTGATCGCGATCACGGTCTCGTGGGTGCCGCTCGTCTCCGACTACACGCGCTTCTCCCGCGACCGCGGCTCGGCCTTCTGGGGCTCCGGCGTCGGCTACCTCCTCGGCGGCACCTGGATGCTCGTGCTCGGGATCTTCATCGTCCTCACCCGAGGAGTGAGCGATCCGGTCGAGGTTCCGCCCGCAGTCGCGACCGCCGGCCTGGTCGCGGCGCTCGCGCTGCTTGCCGTGACGATCGACGAGACAGACGAGGCGTTCGCAAATATCTACTCGACGGCGGTCTCGCTGCAGAACGTCGTCTCACACGTCGAGCAGCGTGTGCTGATCGCGGCGGTCGCGGCGTTGGCGACGATCGGGGCGCTCGTCGTCGAGCTCCGGAACTACGAGGCGTTTCTGCTCCTCCTTGGGTCGTTCTTCGTGCCGCTGTTCGGCGTGCTGCTCGCCGACTGGCTCCTCTCTGGCGCCCGCTATACCCGCGCGCAGATCTTCGGCGCTCCCGCCTGGCGTACCGAGCTGCTCGCCGCCTGGCTCCTCGGTTTCCTCCTCTACCACTGGCTCCACGAGCCGCCCCTCGGCCCCTCCTGGTGGGTCGACATCGTCGAGGAGACAGGACAGCCGAACCTCGAGATCGGCGCCTCACTTCCAAGCTTTGCGGCCTCCTTCATCCTCGCCCTCGGGCTCGGCTCGCTCGGGTCTCGCTTGCCGGAACCTGCCTCCAAATGGTAAGCAGGCACTAGACCGTGGCTGAGGTCGAGTTCTCAGACGTTGCGAAGGTCTTCCCCGACGGCACGAGGGCGGTCTCCGACTTCAACCTGGAAACCCGAGACGGGGAGTTCATGGTGCTTGTCGGACCCTCGGGCTGCGGCAAGACGACGGCCCTGCGCATGGTCGCCGGGCTCGAAGACATCTCTGAGGGGGAGATCAAGATCGGCGACCGGGTCGTCAACGAAGTCCCGTCGCGCGACCGCGACATCGCGATGGTTTTCCAGAGCTACGCGCTCTACCCCCACCTGACCGTCTACGACAACATCGCGTTCAGCCTGCGGCTGCGGAAGGCGCCGAAGGCGGAGGTGGACAAGCGGGTCCGCGATGCGGCGCGGATCCTCGACCTCGAGGCGCTGCTCGACCGCAAGCCACGTGCGCTCTCCGGCGGCCAGCGGCAACGGGTGGCGATGGGCCGCGCAATCGTTCGCCAGCCTGCCGCGTTCCTGATGGACGAGCCGCTGTCGAACCTCGACGCGAAGCTGCGCGTCCAGATGCGCGCGGAGATCTCGAAGCTCCAGCGCGACCTCGGCGTGACGACGATCTACGTCACGCACGACCAGGTCGAGGCGATGACGATGGGCGACCGGGTCGCGGTCATGCGGCGCGGTGAGCTGCAGCAAGTCGCGCCGCCGCAGGAGCTCTACGACCACCCCGACAACCTCTTTGTCGGCGGCTTCATCGGCTCGCCCGCAATGAACCTGCTCGAGGCGACGCTCGAGCGCGCCGACGGCGGCCTCGCCGTCGCACTGGGGAGCGAGGAGCTCCGCCTCGACGACCAAGCCTTCGCGACGCGTCCCGGGCTCAAGGACTACGAGGGCCGCAAGGTCATCGTCGGCATCCGGCCCGAACAGCTAGAAGACGCGGCGGTCGCCGGCGACGTCCCCGAGGACCGCCGTCTGCAAGGCGAGGTGGAACTGCGCGAGGCGCTCGGTTCCGAGCTGATGGTGCACTTCCGGATCGACGCACCGCCGGCGATCACCGAGGAGGTCAAGGAGCTCGCCGCGGATGTCGGCGCGACGGCCGAGGAGCTCGGCGGCGGCGAGCAGCATGCGGTCATGGTTGGGCGCTTCAGCGCCGACTCGAAGGTACGCGAGGGGGAGACGGCCGAAGTCGCGGTCGACACCCGCGCCCTCCATTTCTTCGACACGGAGACCGGTACGGCCATCTACGACGCGGAAGGAACGAAAGGAGCCACCTGAATGAGACGCACGAGGTTGCTGCCGATCGCAGCAATTGCCGCACTCGTCCTCGCTCTCGGTGCCTGCGGCGGAGGCGACGGTGGTGGGACGAAGGAGGGCACGGGAACGATCACGATCTTCTCGCTCTGGGGTGGGAGCGAGCAGGAGGCGTTCCAGAAGGTCCTCACTCAGTTCACGAAGGACACGGGCATCAAGACGAAATACGAGTCGGCACGCGACTTCCTCCCCGTGATCCGTACGCGACTCGCGGCTGACAACCCTCCGATGGTCGCGATCATCCCGCGCCCGGGCTTCGTCGCGGAGCTCGCCAATGACGACGTCCTCATCTCGCTCGAGGACCTCGGCCTCGACCCGGAGAAGATCAACGCGAACTACAGCGACACGTGGACGAAGCTCGCCACTGTCGACGACACCACCTACGGCGTCGTCGCGAAGGCCAACTCGAAGAGCACCGTCTGGTACAAGCCGAACTCGTTCCGGCAGAACGGCTTCCAGATTCCCAAGACGTGGAACGACCTCCTCGACATCACGCGGAAGTACAAGGCGAAGGGCGATACGCCCTGGGCCGCCGGCGCTCAAGGGGACGAGAACTCCTGGACCCTGACCGACTGGTTCGAGCAGATCTACGCTCGCCAGGCAGGGCCGGACAAGTACAAGCAGCTCTTCGAGACGGGCGAGGTGAAGTTCAACGACCAGTCCGTCAAGGACGCCATCAGCGAAATGGTGAAGATCCTCAATGACCAGTACGTCGCCGGCGGCATCGACACGGTCCTCGGCATCAGCTTCGTCGACAGCATCGGCCGAGTCTTCGGCAAGAACCCGAAGGCCGAGATGCTCTACGAGGGTGGCTTCGTCGGCGGGATCGCGCTCGGACAGGTCAACAAGAGCCTCAAGGCCGGCACGGACATCGACTTCTTCGCGTTCCCCGAGGTCAACCCGCAGTACGGCAATCCATTGGTGGGCGGCGGAGACGTCGCGGCCGCCTTCGTGAACAACGAGGACGTCGCCAAGCTCATCGACTATCTGGCGACGCCCCAGGCGGGCGAGATCTGGGTCTCGACCGGAGCGATCGCCTCGCC
>DASZCE010000253.1:0-6965 GCA_035943455.1 Gaiellaceae bacterium
TTGGGGTCGTCGGCGCGCCTGATTCCGAGATGGAGATACGGGGCGTCGAACTCGGCGTCGCCGCTCGGCCCAATCGTGCCAACCGGCTCTCCTTCCACCACCCCGTCGCCTGCCGCGACAGCGATGGAGCCCAGGTGGAGCAGGGTGACGGCGAACCCCTCGGGCGTTCGGATCGTGACCGTTCGGCCGTGGGTCGGCAGCGCGCCGGCAAACGACACGCGACCCGTGGCCGGGGCCGGCACGACTGCTGCGGCGGTTCCCGCCACGTCGATTCCGGTATGGCCGTGCTCGCGGTACTCCTCCCCGCCGAACTCGAACCCGCGCAACACCTCACCGTCCGCCGGCCACGTCCACCCCTGCGCCGATACAGGCGTCACGAGCAGGAAGGCGAGCACCAATAACGCGAAAGTTGTCTTTCTCGTCAACATCGGCCACCGACCGTAGCAGGCCGGCTCGCTGTTGTCAAAAACGGCTACAAAGACCCGCGATAGAGGGTGTTTCGGGAGACGCCGGTCAGGCGTGACACGACATCTGTCGCCGAGCGCCTCGACGCTCCAGCCGCCACGAGCTCGGACACGGCCGCGACCGCCGCGTCCTTATCGGCTCCCTCTGCCGGCTCCTCGCCGGGCCCGATCACGATCGTGATCTCACCCCTCGCACCGTCGGAAAACCGCTCAGCCAGCTGCTTCGCGGGCCCGCGAGCAACCTCCTCAAACCGCTTCGTCAGCTCGCGGCAAACGGCAACGGGCCGCTCGGGGAACGCCTCGGCCAGGCTGGCCAGCGCTCCTGCGAGCCGCTGAGGCGACTCGAACGCGACCACCGCGTGAGGCCAGCGGGCGAGCTCGGCCCAAAGCGCCGCTCGCTCCGCGCCGCCCCGAGGCAGATAGCCAAGAAACTGAAACCGATCTGTGCCAAAACCGCTCGCCACCAGAGCCGTGTCGACGGCGGACGGGC
Organism: Gaiellaceae bacterium; assembly: GCA_035943455.1. Classification (GTDB taxonomy): domain Bacteria; phylum Actinomycetota; class Thermoleophilia; order Gaiellales; family Gaiellaceae; genus JACDAN01. The sequence continues at coordinate 955 of DASZCE010000253.1, forward strand.
CGGGCAGCACCGTGACCGGCACCTCGGCCGCGAGTGCGGCGGCTACGAGGCGCCCTCCCGGGTCGCTGACTGCCGGCATCCCGGCGTCGCTTACGAGCGCCACGCGCTTCCCCGCCTCGAGCTGCGGGAGCACGTCCGCCGTCCGCTGCGCCTCGTTGTGCTCGTGGTAGCTCCGTAGCCGCGCGGCCTCGATCCCGTGGCGGTCGAGCAGTCGGCGCGTGTGCCGCGTGTCCTCACAGAGCACGAGGTCGGCCTCGCTGAGCTCCCGGAGCACACGAAGGGTGACGTCTTCGAGGTTGCCGATCGGTGTCGCACACACGGCCAGCGGCATCAGGCCGCCCCGGCGTCGAGGGCCTCGAACCCGACGAGCGCAGCGCCGATCATCCCCGCCTCACCCCCGAACTCGGCGCGGACGATCCGGACGAGATCGCGACCCGGCCGGAGCGCCTCCACGGCCAGCGTCTCCTGCGCTGATTCGAGGATCAGCTCTTCGGCCTGGGCGAAACCGCCGCCGAGAATGACGAGCTCGGGATTGAAGACGTTGACGAAGGAGGCGATTCCTGCGCCCAGGCGACGCCCGATCTCGGCCAGGTCGTCCGCCGCCCCCTCGTCGCCACCACGAGCCGCCTCGACGAGCTGCCGTCCAGTGGCGTCGTCGCCGAAGCGCTTCACGGCCGCCTTGTCGGCCGCCGATCCGGCGGCGAGCGCCTCGAAGTGCCCATGTCCCGTGCAGGCGCCTCCACAGCGGACGCCGCCGTAGTCGAGCACGATGTGGCCGAGCTCGGCGCCGGCGCCGATCGAGCCGCGATAGGGCTTTCCGTCGAGAATCAGGCCACCGCCGATCCCGGTTCCGAGCGTCAGCGCGACGATGTGCGACGCGCCGCGGCCGGCCCCGAGCTTCCACTCGGCGATCGCCGCCGCATTGCCGTCGTTGTCAATGGCGACGGGCAGCGGAAAACGCTTCGACATCCGGTCTCGAAAGTCGAGATCGGCGAGCGGGATGTGCACCGAGGACACCGCCCGGCCCGTCCGCTGGTCGATCGTTGACGGCAGCCCGAAGCCCAACGCGACGACGTCGTCGTCCAAGAGGCTCTCGACGACGGAGTCGAGCCCTTCCAGCAGCGCATCCTGCGAGGACTGGGGGGTCGCGCGCTCGTCGCGCCGCACGACGTGCCCCTCGCGGTCGACGACCCCGGCGAGGATCTTCGTGCCGCCGACGTCGACCCCGAGTGCGCGCTGGGCGATCACGAGCGGCGGCTACGATACCCCGCCGGATGTCCCGGCCAGACAAGCCGTACCGCATCTATAAGGGTGGCCGGGCAACGGGCGGCGTTCCGACGCTTACGAGACGGCCACGGCCGATGCAGCCCCCGCCTAGTGGTGACGGCCGCGCTCCGGCGCAGTACCGCGGTCCCGGGCCGGCCAAACGCGAGCGCCGCTGGGGACCGGGTCGGATCGTCTTTCTCACGATCCTGGCGCTGATCCTGCTGCTGATCGGGTGGACCGTGGCCGGCTACCTGTCCGTCCGCAGCGGTGTCAAGAAGGCCAACGATCGCCTCTCCCCCGCAGCGAAGGGCCAGCTGGCGCCGCAGGACGGCCTCATTCTCTCGACGCCGAGCATGACGCTGGTGATCGGCAGCGATCACTCGACGCACCCGACGCGGCGGGGGAACCGACTCGCCGACTCGATCATGCTGATCCGGACCGATCCCGACCGCCAGCGGATGTCGTACCTCTCGATCCCTCGCGACCTCCAGGTAGACGTCCCGGGCCACGGCCACGAGAAGATCAACTCGGCGCTGCCCCTCGGCGGTCCCCAGCTGATGATCCGGACCGTCCGCGAGGCGTTCGGGTTCGAGATCAACCACCTGATCCTCCTTGACATGACCTCGTTCAAAAACGTCATTGATGCGCTCGGAGGGATCGAGGTGGATGTCCGGTCTCCGGCCGTGACGAAGCACGAGTGTCCGTATCCGAGCGCCGCCAAGTGCCGCCGCTGGGGCGGCTGGCGGTTCGGCCGCGGGCGGCAGCAGATGGACGGGAAACGCGCGCGCATCTACGCGCGCATTCGCGAGAACGACCTCAATGCCGCCGAAGGCGACCTGAATCGCGTCGGCCGACAGCAGCAGGTACTCCAGGCGACGCTGGGCAAGATGGTTAGCGTCGGCACCTTCCTGCGACTCCCCTTCATCGGCGACGAGCTCGTGAGCCCGCTCGCGACCGACCTCTCGACGCCGCAGGTCTTCCAGCTCGGCTGGTTGCGGTTTCGGGCCTCGAAGGAGCGGACGACCTACTGCCGGCTCGGCGTGACGGGGGACGGCGACGACAACGCCTCCGTGCTTCTGATGTTCACCGGCCGCTCGGCGATCCAGCCGCCGAGTCCGCTCTCCGGCGCCGGCTGCCTCAGGGGAACGCCCCTGTCGTAAGGCGCCGCTTGCGGTGCCGCCTTCAGGATGGCGGGCCTCGCCCGGCATCCGTCTGAAATGACCGGTCGATGCGATCGGTCATTTCGAAACGGTTCTCAGGTGGTCTCGGCGGCGGGAGCCTTCTTCTCCGGCTCCGTCTTCTTCTCGCCCGCGTCGGTCTTCTCCGGCTTGTCGCCGTCGCGGGCCTTTCTGCCGCGGCCGTAGTCGGTCGAGTAGAAGCCCGAGCCCTTGAAGTGGACGGCGACGGGGTGAAGGACGCGCGCGACCGGTCCCTCGCCGCAGACCGGACAAGCCTCCGGAGCCGGTTCGGAGATGCCGTGGAACACCTCGAAAGCGTGCCCATTCGGGCACTTGTACTCATAGATCGGCATCCCTCGATGAAGGATAGCCAGGAGGGTTGTCGGATCAGACGCGGCGCTCGCGCTCTTCCAGCGTCTCCTGATAGCACGGCGCGCGCTCGAACGCCGCGAGGCCGGCGGGCTCTCGCCGCCGCCGTCGGCGCCGACGTACGACGGAGAGCGTCGCTGAGGCACCGACCAGCCCTCCGAGCACGAACGAGCGTAGGCGGCGCGCCTGAGCCTCTCCGTCCATGGGAGCATTGAAGCATGGTCGTCTGCACCCTGGGGGACCTGCTCCTGGACACCGTGGTCAAGCTGGCGAAGCCGCTCGCGGAGGGCGACGACACGCGCGCGGAAACCCGCGTCGGCGGCGGAGGCCAGGCCGCCAACGTCGCCGCGTGGGCACCCGCGCTCGGGGCCGAGGCGCGCCTCATCGGCAAACGGGGAGCGGACGCTGCAGGAGAGGTCGCCGAGGCCGACTTGCTGCGCCGGGCGGTGGACGTCCTCGGCCCGCCGCCGACGGGTCGCAACGGCGTCGTCGTCTCGCTGGTCGACCTCGACGGGAGCAGGACGATGATCTCGGACCGCGGCGTCGCGCCGGAGCTGGCCCCGGACGAGCTCGAACAGACGTGGTTCGACCGCTGCGACTGGCTGCACCTCTCCGGCTACTCGCTGATGCGGGAGCCGATCGGGGCCGCCGCAGAGCGAGCGGCCGAGCTCGCCCGCGCGGCGGGAGGGCGGATCAGCGTCGACCTCTCCTCGGTGAACGTCATCCGTGAATTCGGCGCCGACCGCCTCGGGCAACGGTTCGTCCGGATCCGCCCCGACGTCGTCTTCGGCAACGAGGCCGAGCATGCGGAGCTTCAGGTGCCGAGCGAGGTCCGCGTGGTCAAGCGCGGAGCACGCGGCGCGACGATCGACGGCCGGGACTACCCTGCCGTCGCCCGCGAGGTCGTCGACACCACTGGAGCGGGCGATGCGCTCGCCGCCGGGTATCTCGTCGGAGGGCCGGAGCTGGCGCTGGAAGCGGCCGCCCGGTGCGTCGCCAGGCTCGGGACAATGCCGTCGTGATCCGCGTTGCCGACGAGGTTCGCGAGGCGTCGGCGGCGGTGGCGCTCGAGACGACAATCGTCGCGCACGGGTTTCCAGCCGGAGAGGGCCTCGAGGTCGCGCTCGAGAGCGAGCGGCGCGTGCGGGAGGCCGGGGCAGTGCCGGCGACGATCGGCGTGCTCGACGGCGAGATCAGAGTCGGCCTCACGTCTGACGAGCTCGAGTGGTTCACGGCCGACGCACGAAAGCTCGGGCCGCGTGATCTCGCCGCGTGTGTCGCCTCGGGAGAGACCGGCGCGACGACGGTCGGCGGCACGCTCGCCGTCTGCCGTCAGGTTGGGATCCGCTTCCTGGGCACGGGCGGGATCGGCGGGGTCCACCGCGGGGACCGCTTCGACGTCTCCGCCGACCTCCTCCAGCTCGCCTCGACCCAGGTCGTGGTCACGTCCTCGGGCGTCAAGTCGCTGCTCGACGTCGATGCGACGTCGGAGCTGCTCGAGAGCCTCGGCGTACCTGTGCTCGGGTACCGGACCGGCTCGCTCCCGCGCTTCTATGACGCCGAGGGTGGCCCGCCAGTCTCGCAGCGGGTGGAGTCGGCCGCCGAGGCGGCGGCGATCGCCAACGCCCACTGGGAGCTCGGCGGTGCGGGCGTCCTGCTCGCGAACCCGCCGCCGCGGAGCATCGACGTCGAGGCGCTCATCGACGCCGCCCTCGACGAGGCGGTCGCGCTGGGGACCACCGGCCAGCCGCTGACTCCCTTCGTCCTCGGACGCCTACACGAGGAGAGCGGCGGGCAAACGCTCGCGCTGAACCGCGAGCTGGCGGCGGCGAACGCCGGCCTCGCGGCGGCGGTTGCGGTGGCCGCGGCGTGAGCCGCGAGCTGCACTTCGACTTCCCGGGCCTCCGCGTCGGGATCGCCGAATACGAAGAGGGGCCGACCGGCTGCACGGTCTTCCAGCTGCCGCCGGGAGGCGCTGCCTGCTCGGTGGACATCCGCGGAGGCTCCCCCGGAACGCTCGGCAACTACGAGTGGGCACACGCCGTCTGCTTCGCAGGAGGGTCGCTGTACGGCCTCGAGGCCGCCTGCGGGGTCGCGGCGGAGCTGATGGCGATGCGGGGCTACACGGTCGGCTGGACCGACGTCGAGCTCGTGCTCGGCGCGATCGTCTACGACTTCGGCCGCCGCGAGAACGCGATCTATCCGGACGCCGAGCTCGGCCGGCAGGCGCTTCGCAGCGCGCGCGAAGGAGTGTTTCCGCTCGGACGACGGGGCGCGGGCCGCTCCGTCACCGTCGGCAAGACGTTCGGCCTCGAGCAGGGCGAGTTCGCCGGTCAGGGCGGCGCCTTCCGCGAGATCGGCCCGACGAGGATCGCCGTCTTCACGGTGGTGAACGCGTTCGGGGCGATCGTCGACCGCGAGGGCAACGTCGTCAGGGGTCACTACGACCCTGACCGAGGAACGCGAATGCCGCTCGTCGAAGGTCTGGAGGCGCAGCTCCCTCAGGCCGCTCCCGGGAATACGACCCTGACGCTGGTCGTGACGAATCAGCAGCTGACGCGGCGAGAGCTTCGGCAGCTAGGGGTTCAGGTGCACGCGTCGATGGGCCGCGCGATCCAGCCGTTTCATGCGCTCGTGGACGGCGACGTGCTCTACACGGTCTCGACGAACGAGGTCGCGCACGAGGCGCTGCCGAGCATGAACCTCGGCGCCGCCGCCTCTGAGCTCGCCTGGGACGCCGTCCTCAGCTCTCTCGACTGACGATCAGGACTGCGTCAAGCTGTTGAGAAATTCGTCGATCGTGAGCGCGCTCAGCGTCTGGAACTTCGCGCTCCCACGCGCGCCGAGCGCGACGGACACCTTGGCGATGGTGGCGTTGTCCGGCGCTTCCACGACGTTCACGAAGTCGAACGGCCCCAGCGTCGCCCACTGGTGCAGCACCTTCGCGCCGAGCTCCTCGACGTCGCGGTTGACCTCACGGAGACGGTCCGGGTTCGACTTCAGGGTCTGAACGCCCTGCGCGGTCAGGTTGGACAGCAGGATGTAGGTCGGCATGCTCGGCTCCTTTGTCGCTTGCGCGGTGACTCTATTTCCCCCGCCGCGGCCGTGGGGCGGTGAGGCCCTGTCGTCGGGCGGCGGGCTCCGTCCTCGCGGCCTGGTCGAAATAGAGCAAGGCGGCGGCGAGCAGCAGGAGCGGGG
>DASZCE010000254.1:0-3071 GCA_035943455.1 Gaiellaceae bacterium
CGCTCGGCGTGCTCGGCTTCGGCCGGATCGGGCAGCAGGTCGCCCGCCGCGCGATCGGGCTTGGCATGCGGGTCGTCGCCCATGACCCGTTCGTCAACAAGGAGCGGTTCCGTGAGCTCGGCGCCGAGCGCGCGGAGGCCGTAGACGAGCTGCTCGCCGTGGCCGAGTTTCTGACGCTGCATCTGTCCCTGACCCCCGACACCACTGGCATCCTCGACGCTGCTGCGATCGCATCCCTGCCCGAGGGAGCCAGGATCGTGAATGCCGCGCGGGGCGAGCTCGTCGACGAGGCCGCGCTGCTCGACGCGCTGACGTCCGGACAGCTCGCAGGCGCCGCTCTGGACGTCTTCTCGGCCGAGCCGTACTCGGGGCCGCTTCTCGAGCTGGACAGCGTGGTCGTCACACCGCACCTCGCCGCATCGACGGAGGAGGCGCAGGACCGCGCCGGCGTGATCGTCGCCGAGCAGGTCGCCGCCGCCCTTACCGGCGAGCTGGTCACGAACGCCGTCAACATCCCCAGCATCCGGCCGGAGGATCTGGACGTGCTCGGCGCCTACGTGCCGCTGGCCGCCAAGCTGGGACGGCTCGCGATGGAGCTGGCTCAAGGCCGGGCCGACCAGATCGAGCTCACCTACTACGGGAATCTGTCCGGGTACGACACCCGGCTGCTGACGGCCGCAGCGCTGAACGGAGCGTTCCAGAACCGCTTCGACCAGCCGGTGAACTACGTCAACGCGCCACTCCTCGCTGAGGAGCGCGGAATCGAGGTGGTCGAGCAGCGCCGCCGTTCGTCCCGCGACTTCACGAACCTCGTGCGCGTCGGCGTCGTCGCCGACGGCGAGCAGCTGCGCGTGGCGGGGACGACGATCGGGCGGGAAGACCGGCTCTGGCTCGTCAGCGCACTCGGGTTCGAGCTCGAGATGGAGCTCGCGCCGCTCATCGTGCTCTTCCGCTACGACGACGTGCCGGGCGTGATCGGCCGCGTGGGGACCCTCTTCGGCGAGGCCGGCGTCAACATCGCGAACATGGCCGTTTCCCGGACGCGCCGCGGCGGCAAGGCGCTGATGGCGCTCTCGATCGACAGCGAAGCGCCGCCCGAGCTCGTCGGACGCGTCCATTCGGAGGGTTTCGACGACGCGCGCTTCATCTCGCTCGAATAGGGGTGGCGGCTGGGTCGCCGCCCAGTTTCTCCTGTTCGCCGTGATCGCTGCCTCCTGGCTCTTCGGGCCGGGAGTCACGCGCTTCGGCTTCCTTGTCGCGCTCCTCGGCCTCGTCCTCGCGGCCTGGGCCGCGGTGGCGATGGCGAGCTCCTTCACGCCGTTCCCGCGGCCACCCCGGCACGCGGAGCTCGTCCAACGGGGCCCATACCGCCTCGTCCGTCACCCCATGTACGTCGGCGGCTTCCTCTTCTTCGCCGGCCTCTCGCTTGCCTTCTCGGTCTACGGGCTTGCGCTCACCGCCGTGCTCGGGGCGTTCTGGGTCGCGAAGGCGCGCCTGGAGGAGCGCCTCCTCTCCGAGCGGTTTCCCGAGTACGCGGACTATCGACGGCGAACCTGGTTCTAGGCTGGGGCCGTGCCGATACGCTTTCGGCACATGGAGCGCACCTGGCCCGAAGCGGTCGAACGTGTGGCCGCGTTCTTACGGGACGGCGGCGTCGAGGCGAAGATCGAGGAGTTCCAGGCCGGCACGCCGACGGCCGAGGCGGCGGCGCAGGCGGTCGGGTCGAAGCTCGACCAGATCGTCAAGTCGCTCGTCTTCGATTGCGACGGTCGAGCCTTCGTCGTCCTCGTGCCCGGGAACCGGAGAGCTGACGCGCGCAAGATCGCGAGCGCGACCGGCGCTCGCCGCGCAAGGATCGTCGGTCCGGACGAGGTCCGCAGGATGACCGGCTTCGACGCCGGCGCGGTGGCGCCGTTTCCGCTTCCGAATGTCGACCGCGTCCTCGTGGATCGGCAGATCCTGGTGCACGACCGGGTCTGGATCGGCGCCGGCTCCCCGAGGCACATGGCGACACTCGCTCCCGGCGATCTGGTTCGGCTCGCGAAGGCCGAGCCGATGGACGCTGTCGTAGAGGCCACTTAACATCTGTTCAGAGGCGAGGAGGCGCATGCGCGAGACCGAGAAGATCTGGATGAACGGCGAGTTCGTCGACTGGGCGGACGCGAAGATCCACGTGGGGGCTCACGGACTCCACTACGGCACCGGTGTCTTCGAAGGCATTCGCTGCTACGAGACCCCGCGGGGGCCGGCTGTCTTCCGCCTGACCGATCACCTGAGGCGGCTGGACGCGTCGGCCCGGCTGCTCTCCATGGATCTCGGCTACACGGTCGACGAGCTTCGCGAGATCTCGCTGGAGCTGATCCGCGTCAACGGGCTTCCCGAGTGCTATCTGCGCCCGATCGCGTTCTACGGCTACGGCGAGCTGGGTGTGTCCGCCGCCGGCAATCCGGTCGACGTCGTGATCATGAGCTGGCCTTGGGGCACCTACCTCGGCGACGAGGGGCTGAAGAACGGGATTCGGGTGAAGGTCTCGAGCTGGAAACGCGTCGGCCCGAACACGATTCCGCACGCCGCGAAGGCAACAGGGATCTACCTCAACTCGATGCTTGCGGTGCTCGAGGCCAACCGCGCGGGCTATGAGGAGGCGATCCTCCTCACCGACGACGGCTTCGTGGCCGACGGGTCGGGCGAGAACGTGTTCGCCGTCAAGGACGGCACGATCGTGACCCCGCCGCTCTCCACCTCGATCCTCCCGGGGGTCACGCGGGCGACCGTGATCGAGATCGCGCAGGAGCTGGGGTACACGGTCGAAGAGCGGAACCTGATCCGCACGGACCTCTATCTCGCCGACGAGCTGTTCATGACCGGAACCGCCGCGGAGGTGACGCCGATCCGCTCGGTCGACGACCACGAGATCGGACCTCCCGGCGAGATCACGCTGAAGCTGCAGCAGGCCTACCTGGACACGGTGCGCGGCGGCAACGAGCGCTGGTTGCACTGGCTCGAGTTCGCCTCGATTTCCGCGCCCGAGCCGGCACAGGCGTGAGGTCCGCACTTCGGCGCGTTCCCCT
>DASZCE010000255.1:0-5106 GCA_035943455.1 Gaiellaceae bacterium
GGGCGACCCTGGGTCGCCCTCTCCGGGCGGGATCAACGCGCACTCGACCACGTCTTGCTCATGAACGGACCAAAGTCGTCACAGCGGCTTGGTCCGGCGAATGCGAGCGTCAGCGAATCGCGGTCTGCCTTCCAGGTGAAGCGGACGGGCGCGTTCGTGTCCTCGCACCACGCCTGGCCTTCGTACGGGTTGTGGGGCCTCATCCAGATGCCGCCTCGCGTCTCGAGGACCCCTGCCTGGAGGTACGCGACATCAATCCACGCGCCTGTGCGTTTCGGATCCTATTCGCCAGCCTGTCGCGTCGATCATGAGAGTCCATTTCCCCGCAGGTGCGTCGCCGGCTTCCGCCCCGGTGTAGACGCGCGTCCACTTGGTATTGCTCAATTCGGATGGGGGCGCGGGGGCTGGAACCACGCGAGCGCGGGTCGTCGTCGCGGCTCTTCGGCCGTCGGTCGCCCTCAGACGCGCCGTGAATCGGTGCGTCCCGGGCCTCAGCCATGAGGTCACGAGCCAGTTTCCGTCGTCGCCGTACGTGTACGGCGCGCGATGTTCGATCCATCTCACCTTCCCGTCAATGAGAAAGGTCACGGCACTCACGGCGGCCTCGGCGAGCGATGTTCGAGCCACCCAGTGGATGCGGTGAGGGAGAACCTTCTTTCCCTTCAGCGTCGTCCTGATCTTCAGTGGCTTGCTGTCCACGGCCGCTAGCGCCGGCAGGGCGACAGCGGACCTGGTTAGAGCAGCTGTGGCTGGGTCCCGGCCATTGAAGGTCGGACCGCCTGCCAGCGCGGACGAGAGCGCGATTACGCCCGCTAGCGATGCGGTCGCTAGGAACCGTCGTCTGAGACACATGACTCGCTCCTTTCGGTGGTTGAACTACGGCGCACAGGCTCGCGCGGGCGCTACGGCGTCAGTGCTGCGCAGAGGCCGCCGAAGTCGCCGTGCAGCAAGGGGTGGGGTCCCGCCTCGAAGGTCGGTTCGCCGACCATCTCGCCATTGGCGTCGAGGTTCCAGATCAACCGGCCGCGATCCATCAGAACGGCGCCGACGCTGGGTGCGGAATACCGGAAGACGAGTCCTACCTCAGCGAGGGTCTGGCTCTCGAGGTCGAACATCTTGTTGTCGGTCGAGGCGAATCCGAGGTCGATGCCGTTCGCGCTGAGCGTGCCGCTGCTCTGCTCGAGCAGGTGGGCTCGGGTGACGTTGCCGAGGCTGTCGAAGAACAGTTCAAACGTGCCCTGGCCGGTGAAGTCGAGGCTGATCGGGAAACCGCAGACGCTGCTTTCGGGCTCGAGCACTGCGATGTGTTCGTCGATCGGGAAGTGGCCGGTAATCGGCGTGGCTGCGAGCGCGTGCGCCTGACCGCCTGCAAGTGCGGAGGAGACTGCGATCACGCAGGCGAGCGACGCGGTTGTAACGAATCGGGATCGGAGAGACATCTGAGACTCCCTTCCGTCGGTCGATGACCGCATGAACGTGCCGGAGGCACGTCGCAAAAACCTCGTAATACGGCCGCAACGGTGGTTAGCTAGGGGTGGTGGAGTTCGGGGTTCTCGGTCCCGTCGAGGTGCGGCGCGACGGCCGTGAGCTCCCGCTCGGCGGACCGAAGCAGCGTGCGCTGCTGGCGATCCTCCTCCTCAACGCGAACGAGGTCGTTTCCCGCGACCGGCTGATCGACGGCCTCTGGGGCGAGCGGCCGCCCCCGACCGCGGCTCACACGCTCGACAACTACGTCTCGCGCCTTCGCAAGACGCTCGGAGACAGCCGCCTCTCAAGGCGCGCGCCTGGCTATGTGCTTCAGCTCGAGCCCGACGAGCTCGACCTCGACGGGTTCGAGAGGCTCCTCGGGGACGGAAGTGCGCAGCTCGCGCAAGGTGACGCGGCCAGGGCGGCGGAAGCGTTGCGCGCAGCCCTCGCGCTCTGGCGCGGACCTGCGCTGGCAGATGTGCTGTACGAGCCCTTTGCGCAGACCGAGGCGGAGCGTCTGGAAGAGCGGCGCCTCATCGCGCGCGAGAATCGGATCGACGCCGATCTCGCACTCGGCGGCGGCGCCGAGCTCGTGCCCGAGTTGGAGAGGCTCCTACGCGAGCACCCGCAGCGCGAGCGACTCCTTGGCCAGTTGATGATTGCGCTCTACCGATCCGGTCGGCAGACCGAAGCTCTCGCTGCGTTCGAGTCCGCTCGACGCCGGCTCTCGGAGGAGCTGGGGCTCGAGCCCGGTCCCGAGCTCTCGCGGTTACAGCGCAAGATCCTGGAGCACGATCCCACCCTCGACGTCTCGCGCTCGCGCCGCCCCGAACGGACCGGCACGGGGCGGGAAAGGAGACCGAGCCGACGGCTCGTTGCGATTGGGGTAGCCGCCACCGCGGTGGCTGCAAGCGTGACGGTCGGGATCGTGCTGGGCACCCGCGGGACGAGCGCATCGCCTCCCGACGCCACCTCGAGCCAGCTCGTGGACCTGAACGTCGGGTCTGGAAAGCCGTCGCACGGTGTGCCGTTGATCGACGCTCCGGACGCCATAGTCGCCGGAAGCGGCTCCGTGTGGATCGCAAATCCGAGTGCCGGCACGGTTTCGCGCTACGACCTTGCCGCGCAAGCAGTCGCCGACCAGGTGCCGGTCGGAGGCAGTCCCGGTGCTCTCGCCGTGGGAGGGGGCGCCGTCTGGTCCGCCAGCGTCCCGGGCGACACGGTCTCGCGGATCGACCCGGAGACCGGGAAGGTCACGCAGACAGTGCCTCTCGGAGGTGCTCGTGCTGCGGCGCTTACTTTCGCGCACGGCGGACTCTGGGTCGCCGACATCACCGACAATTCCCTCCTCGAGATCGACCCCGCGTCAGGCCTCGTGCGCCGGACGCTCGAGCTTCCCCTCCGGCCGACCGCAGTCGCGGGCGACGAAGGTGTGCTGTGGGTTGCGGACTATGGTGCGGGCTCCGTCGCGGAGATCGATCTCCGCACAGGTCAGGCAGTCGCGACGACTCATGTCGGGAACGGGCCTGCAGCGCTCGCGGTCGGGTTCGGGGCGGTCTGGGTCGCTAACCGCCTAGATTCGACTGTGTCTCGCATCGACACGACGAGCGGGTCGGTAGTCGCCACGATCCCGGTCGGAAGCGGTCCCGCCGCGATCGCGGTGGCGGGCGGCTCGGTCTGGGTTGCCAACCGGTACTCCGCGACCGTCTCTCGCATCGACCCCGATGGCAACGCAGCCGTTCGATCCTCATCGGTAGGCGGCGATCCGACCGCGCTCGTCGCCGCGGGGGGCATGGTTTGGGTCGGCGTCGGCCCGCTCATTGGACACCGCGGCGGGACGCTCGTTCTCCTCCACCAGCGTCCGATCTCGATCGACCCGGCAGTTCAGCTCGATCTCCTCCCACTCGTCTCCGACCGCCTCACGCGCGATGGCCTTGTCTCTTTCAACCTGGTGCCAGGTCAGGCTGGTCTCCAGATCGTCCCCGATCTGGCCGTCGCCATCCCGAGGCCGTCGGACGCAGGGAGGACGTTCACGTTTCGACTGCGGCCCGGCATTCGCTACTCGGACGGGCGCCTCGTTCGGGCGGCCGACTTCCGACGGGCGATCGAGCGCGTCTTCCGCGTCGGTTCCGACAACCGCCCGCAGTACGTCGCCATACGCGGTGTCAGTCGCTGCACGGTTACGCGCTGCGCCCTGTCGAAGGGGATCGTTACCGACGAGCGTCTCCGGACTGTGACGTTCCGACTCGAAGTCGCCGATCCGGACTTCCTCTGGAAGCTGGCCTTCAACCAATCCGCGACGCCGGTCCCGCCCGGGACACCGAATCGCCCAGTCGGCTACGACCGGCCGATTCCCGGTACCGGCCCGTACAAGATCGCGCACGCCAGCGCGCACGAGATTCGCTACGTGCGAAATCGCGTCTTCCGCGAGTGGTCCCACGCGGCCCAGCCCGACGGCAATCCCGACGAGATCGTTATGCGCTTCGGGCTTACTCCTCTCGAGGAGGCGCGCGCGATCGAACAGGGGCGTGCGGACTGGATGGCCGACAACCTCCCCGCTCAGTTGCTTCCCGACCTTCGCCTTCGCCGCCCGGGTCAACTGCATGCGTTTTCGATACCGACGACCGACTTCTTCCAGTTCAACACGAACCTGCGGCCGTTCGACGATGTGCGCGTTCGTAGAGCGCTCAACCTCGCCATCGACCGGCGCGCGATCGCCAGGCTCTACGGAGGCCCTGACCTCGCGACGCCGACTTGTCAGATCCTCGCGCCCGGAATGGTCGGCTATCGACCCTACTGTCCCTATGCCCGGGGGAATGGGACGAGCGGGGCCGCTCTGCGACCTGACCTTGCGAGAGCGCGGCGGCTTGTCGCCGAGGCGGGCGCCGAGGACATCCCTGTCACCGTGTGGGGCTGGACCGACGATCCGACGGTCGCGCCGGCAATTCCGCGTTACGTCGCGAAGACCTTGAGAAAGCTCGGCTTCCACACGCGGGTGCACCTGATTCGGCATGAAGATCTCCGGTCCGCAGATCTCTCGCGGATCCAGCTCACCTCCACGTCATGGGGAAACGACACGCCGTACGGCTTCTTCACGACGTGGTTCACATGTGACGGTCCGGGCAACCACGGCTGGTTTTGCGATCGCACGATCGAGCGGCGCATCGAGCGCGCGCGCGTGCTCGCCGCTATCGACGCCCGGGCGGCAGCCGAGGCGTGGGCCGCGGTCGATCGAGCGATCGTCGACGCGGCGGCAGCGATGCCACTGATCAACGAGCACCTGGTTGATTTCGTGTCCTCGCGATTGCGGAACTACCAGGCGCATCCCTACCAGGGCCTCATCGCCAGTCAAGTGAACGTGGGGTAGGAAGCGGCGCTTCACGCCAACTCTGCTCAGGAGAGGTCGAGACTTGCGACCTGCGACGGGCACGACGTCGAGGCGAGCTCCGAATCGTGCCTCGGTGACCCCTCTGTGCCCACACGCGCGCGAGTAACCGGAGGTCACGTTGTCTGAACTGACACTGAAGTGGAGCCCGCTAGCGGCTATGGGTCATCGCCGGTAACGGCAAAGATATGCCGTTTACAGGCGTTTCCTTGTGTTGTGTCAGACGCTGATGCTGCCCGTTTGCTGCCCGGGAA
>DASZCE010000256.1:0-2317 GCA_035943455.1 Gaiellaceae bacterium
GAGAGAGCCGGCCTACCCCGGGCCGGCCCTCTCGCTTTCCTTCTATGGCGCCCCGATCAGGTTGATGCGGGTAACCGCCGGCTCGTGATCGCCCGCCTGAACGGCGTACTCGGAGTTCATGTGCACGATGTCGTACTCGTGCGGGAACTCACTGACCAGCTGTTTGCTCAGCAGGATGTGGTCGAGCGTCTGCGAGTTGCCATCGAAGATGAACGTGTAGCGCTCCTCCGCCGGCAACGTGTCGCTCAGGTTCTCGAGCACGTCCCCCTTCAGAGTGGTGAGGGCGTCCGAGAAGTGGAAGTCGTTGAAGTCGCCGAGGACGATCACGTTCGCGTTCGGATCGACGAGAATGCTGTCGACGAAGTCGTTGAGGATCTGGGCCTGTTCACCGCGTTGCACGTCGGTGACCCGGACCGGCGGTTGGAAGCGGCCGGAGAGCGGGTCGTCCGCACTGAGTCCTCCCCCCAGAGGTTGGCTAGCTAGGTGCTCGACACGGTACTCGGCCACAGATCCAGGCGCCGGACGACCCGGAGGGACGGCTACGCGTCACGCCGAGGTCAACACGATGCAAACCACGTCTCGCGTCTCCCGCTCATCCTCAGCTCAACGAGCGTGACGGCCTGCACGAGTCCCGCGCGGCCGGCCGCCGATCAGCCGCGTCTCAGACGTCTGTGGTCACTACAGCTAGCGGAGCTGGCTCCAGGTTCACACCCGCGTCGCTCTGTGAAGCGTCACTGGCCGTGACACGCCCCTGAGGCGGATGTCTCCGATGAGCTCGAACGTGACGCCGGCGACCCCGGCTCTTCGCTTCGCCTCTTCGCTCACCAGTACTTCGTGCGGACCGGCGTAGTCGGTGATCCTCGCGGCGATGTTCACGGTCCCCCCGAAGTAGTCGCCCTCCTGGACGATCACCGATCCGGCATTGATGCCGACCCGCGCCGGCACGGAGATGGCCCTCCCGGTTCGCTCGACCAGGTCGAGGCCGCCTAGGACGGCCCCGCCAGGATCTGCAAAGTGAAACATGACTCCGTCGCCAAGCCATTTGACCGGTTGCCCGCCATGAGCCTCGGCCCCTTCCTGGACGATGTTCGCGAGGCCTGCTGCGAGCTCAGCTGCGGCTTCGTCGCCTCGATCCTCCGTCAGTGCGGTGTAGCCCGTGAGGTCGAGGAAGGCGATCGCTGGCGGCTGTCTCGGTCGCCGCGGGGCGATTCCTCGCTCGTCCATGTAGGCCTCGATGGTTGCGACCGAGTACTCGAGGACGGCGTGCTCGCGGAGCCGACGCTGGAGCCAGGGAACCAGCCGGTTAACGAGGTCGACCACACGCGCGCCCTTTTCGTCGAGGAGCATGTCTTTCTCGTCGTTCGGCACGTCGAGCTCATCGATCCGTCGGCGGATCGCTCGGTCGAAGAACTGCAAGGCGGAGCCGATGAGCCGCTGCATGCTTCCTCCGTAGAGGCGGGCGAACCGTGAAAGCTCGTCGTCGTCGACCAGATCGAGCGTCGCCACGATGCGGGAGAGCATGTCGGCGTCCTCCCGGGCGGATTCGATCGTCTGCCCGCGGTGGAAGACCGAGCTCGCTGCTGAGTCGGCGAAGCAGGTCCGGTGCGCGCCCCAGATCGGCTGCGAGCGCCTCGTATGTTCCTGATTCCGCGACCGGCTCGGGAAGGAAATAGTCCAGGCGAAACGTGAGCTCTCCTGTTGCGACGCCGCGTGCAACGTCGTGCAGCGAGATGCCCGCCCGATCGAATGCCGCCATCAGCCGGACGAGGTGCACGTCCGACGAGGAAAACGGCTTGCCTGCTCCGCGCGGCACCAGGATGCCGAGATCAATCAGGATGCGGATCTGGTCAAGCGAACACGAGGCGAGCTCGGCCAGCTCCTTCTCGGAGAGTTTGGCCACCAGCGTGACACTATGGATTGTCGGACGCTGCGGCTGCTCGCCGGCGTCCTCCTGGCGGACGGCTCCACGACCTAAGAGGCCTGCAACCGCGCGTGTACTCGGCATCTTCGGCGCCGGCGTTGGATCTGGAGCACAGCCGGATCCGAGCCTCGCACCTCCGCGTACAGCGTCGTGCCGTTGACGGGATAGCAACCGATCCGCGGAGGCTCAGCATCGGGCAACGCGTCCCGGTTAGTCCGAAGATCCCGCTCAGCCACGAATAGAGCGTACGACCTCATTCGCCCGCGCGACCACTTGAAAGAGCCGGTCTTGTTGTCGAAGCGGGCACCACGTCGACTACACACGTGCTACACAGGTTTAGCGGGTCGTAGCCGGTCAGAGCCGGTTCGACAATCAAAGAACTGCCCACTCCAAACC
>DASZCE010000257.1:0-1562 GCA_035943455.1 Gaiellaceae bacterium
CCTCCAGGTACTGCGCCCTGGACATTCCGGCATTATAGAACATATGTTCGTGCCGGTTAAGGCTCGGGGATAAGCGGGAAAGCAACCCGCAACGTGGCCGTGGCGACTCCGAAAATCGGCTCCCTGCTCGAGCGTGCCGAAGAGCGGGGCTGCGTCAACCTGTCCGAGCTGTCCGAGCTCGTCCAGTCCGAGGAGCTCGAGGACGAGGAGGTCGAGGCGCTCTACGACGAGCTCGAGCGCCGCAACATCGACCTGACGGACGATTGCGCGCGCGACGACGCCCGCGACGCCACGTACGTGAACGGTGATCTCGCCGTCTCGACGACCGACGCGCTCCAGCTGTTCCTCAACGAGATTGGCCGCCACCCGTTGCTCACGGCCAAGGAGGAGGTCGAGCTCGCAAAGAGGATCGAGCGGGGTGACAAGGCTGCCAAGGACCGCATGATCAACTCGAACCTCCGGCTCGTCGTCTCGATCGCCAAGAAGTACCAGGGGCACGGCCTGTCACTTCTCGATCTCATCCAGGAGGGCATCATCGGCCTCATCCGCGCCGTCGAGAAGTTCGACTGGCGACGGGGTTACAAGTTCTCCACGTACGCGACCTGGTGGATTCGCCAAGCAGTCCAGCGCGGCATCGCGAACAAGGCTCGAGAGATCCGAATCCCGGCGCACATCGTCGAGCGTGAGCAGAAGATCAGCCGCGCCCAGCGCGAGCTCACGGCGAAGCTCGGTCGGGACCCCACGGATCAGGAGATCGCGCGGAGGACGAAGCTCTCCGTGAAACACGTGCGCGAGGTGAAAAAGGCGGCGCGCGCGGTCACGAGTCTCGACAAGCCGATCGGCGAAGCCGACGAGAGCACCTTCGGCGACCTCTTCGCCGGCGACGAGCCCACGCCCGAGGAGGCGCTCACGGTCAGCCTCGTCGAGGACACCCTTCGCCAAGCGATCGCAGAGCTTCCGGAGCGCGAGCGCGAGGTCGTTCAGCTTCGCTACGGCCTCAACGGCGACGGCGACCCGCACTCGCTCGAGGCGATCGGCCGCGAGCTCGGCCTCACCCGCGAGCGCGTCCGCCAGATCGAGGCGAAGGCCCTCGAGCGGCTCGCGATGAACCGCGAGCTCGAGGCGATGTCCGACGCGGCCTAACTGGAAGGGCGCCCCACCCGGACGAGCCGGGCGGGGCTCCCCTTAGTGTTTCTTCGGCTTCTTCGGCTTGGTGTGGCGGCAGAGGCCCGGCGGTACGGATGTCGCGCAGTGATTGTTCGCGAAGACGTTCGCGCCGAACGCGTCCCAGAACAGATCGGGGTTGTTTCGGAAGGCACGGTTGTTCTTGACGACCACGCCGGTCGAAACCTGGACGGCGATGCCAGGGCCGACATTGTCGAAGACGCGGTTGTTCCTGATCAGTGTGCCGTTTGCCGGCCTGGCGACGCCCGCTGTGAACCCGTTCAGGATCCCGAAGGCGCGGTTCCGCAGCGCTTGGTTGTGGGCCACGGCATTTCCAGTCGCCGCGAAGCCGATCCTGATCCCCCAGTTGTTGTTGATCGCGCGATTGTGCCTCACGA
>DASZCE010000258.1:0-3223 GCA_035943455.1 Gaiellaceae bacterium
CGGGAAGGTCGTCCCACCCTTCCTTCGTGTAGATCCACTGGGCGCCGATCCGCATGACGATCCAGCCCGGCAGCGAGACCGCCAGCAACGTCCAGTAGCCGAGGCGCAGTGACCGTCCGTCTCCTCTGGCGTAGACCAGGATGCTGGCTCCCGTGAGCAGTCCGCCCACCAGGATCATCGCACCGAAGACGTGGACGAAGAGTGGGAAGTTCAGCTCGCCGGCGCGGCTGAGCGCGAGGACGCTCATGCGCCGGGCTTCCAGATCATGTCGATGAGGATGAGCAGCACGACGATCGAGATCAGGATCTGAAGCCGAAGGCCCGTCGGGGTTCGATTCAGCGCGAGGAGCTCGGAGCTCGGTCCTGTCTGCCCCGCCGCCTGAAGCTCCCGTGCCTTGGTCACAGCCGACGTGTAGGCGGCGTTCGCGCGCTGCCCAAGCCGGGTGGCGATCACCCAGAGCACGATCGCCGCGACGATCCAGGGATCCCAGATGTCGTACCCGCCGACCGAGAACGCGAGCCAGATGCCGAGGATGATCGTGCCGCCGGCGCCGACGCCGATCGCGCCCGCGGCCACCCTCGTCAGCGGCCCCATCCGAAGCGTTCCCTCAGGCGTATCCGTTCGCCACCCGGCGATCGTGATCGTCCAGAAGAAGACGAGCCCGGCGACGAACGCAAAGGCGCTCAGCACGTGGAGCGCCAGCATCCAGTCGTCGAAGCTCACCCGGCGATCTTAGGGCGTTCCCGATCCGGCCGGCCGCAGTCGCGCCAGCCTCGCCCTCTTCAGGTTCTCCCGGACGACCCACTGCACGTCCGGATCGTCGGACCGCTCGAGCGCCTCGAAGCGCTCCAGGCCTTCGTCGGGGATCGCGGCGACCGCGACGCTCCAGCAGTAGCCGAGCGCCTGGCGGAGGACGCGATCGCGCGAGCGCGGCAGCGAACCGGTCACTCGCTCGACGAGGGCGAGAGCGCGCCGCGCGGCCGCAGGCGTCCCGAGCAGGCGCGGCTCGCACAGCGCGGCGACTGCGGCGCGTTGCTCGAGGGGAGAACCCTCTGCCCAGTGTTCGGCCTCGGTCGCCATCGAGCCGAAGTCGTCGTCGCCCCAGCGCTGGAGCGCCATCGCTACGGCTTCGCGTACGCGCCAGCGGCGGTCCGACGCAAGGCCGCGGAGGCGGGCCACATAGGCGGTCTGCCCGTCGGCGACGTGGCGGCCCAACGCGACCGCGCCGCACACGACCAGGAACTCCTCCTCCGCATCGATGAGTTGCAGCGACCGCGCGACGTCCGCCTCCTCGCCGACCGCCTGAACGAGCTCGAGATTGGCGCGCGGACCCGGAAGCCCCGACTCGGCGAGCAGGAACGGTTTCCAGTCCTTGAGCGCGCGCAGCACGTCCCTGTAGTCATCGGTTCTCGTCACGGTTTCGGACCCTGCCACGCGGGCCCCGGCCCACGCCGCCAATGCTTAGCTAACAGCGAACCATGGCTCTGCTCGCCGATGTCGTCACCGCGTCGAAGGAGGTCTCGGAGACAAGCTCGCGGTCCCGGAAGATCGCGATCCTCGCCGAGCTCTTGCGCCGGCTCGATCCGGAGGAGGTGCCGGTCGTGACG
Organism: Gaiellaceae bacterium; assembly: GCA_035943455.1. Taxonomy (GTDB): domain Bacteria; phylum Actinomycetota; class Thermoleophilia; order Gaiellales; family Gaiellaceae; genus JACDAN01. Next base: position 1,608 of record DASZCE010000258.1, read on the forward strand.
GGCTTTCTCGCGGGCGTTCCCCGGCAGGGGAGGGTCGGCGTCGGCTACTCGACGATCTACGGTATCCCGCATCCCGCGGCTGCCGAGCCATCGCTCACGATCGACGACCTGGATCGCGCGATCGTCGGCGTCCGGGCGAGCACCGGAAGCGGGTCGGCCGCCAGGCGCAAGGAGATTCTCGGTGAGCTCCTCGCGCGAGCGACCGCGGAAGAGGCCGATTTCGTCAAGCGCCTCTTCACGGGCGAGCTGAGACAAGGCGCGCTCGCCGGCTTGATGATCGACGCGATCGCAAAGGCCGCCGGCCTGCCGGCAGAGCTGGCTCGCCGCGCCTTGATGCTCTCGGGAGACCTCCCGCGAACGGCCGAGATCGCGATGAGCAGCGGCGAGGAAGGTCTCCGCGACGTCGGCTTCGAGATCTTCCGCCCGATCCTGCCCATGCTCGCGTCGACTGCCGAGAGCGTCGACGAGGCGGTCGAGAGCTTCGAGCGCGCTGCGGTGGAATGGAAGCTCGACGGAATCCGGATCCAGATCCATTACCGCGGCGAGGAGGTTCGCATCTACACGCGCAACCTCAACGACGTCACTGAGTCGCTGCCGGGGATCGTCGGCGCGGTGCGCCGTCTCCCCGTGCGGCAGGCGGTCTTCGACGGCGAGGCCCTCTGGATCGACGAGGATGGTCCCGCCGCGTTCCAGGACACCGTCTCACGAATCGATCGCGAGGCGCATCCCGAAGGGATCATGACGTTCCTCTTCGACTTGCTCCACGTGGACGGCGACGACCTGCTCGACACGCCGCTCGAGGAACGTGCCGTGCGCCTCGAGGCGATCGCACCGCACCTCAAGATTCCAGGAGTTTTCACCTCCGATCGCGCCGACGGGCAACGCGTATTGGACGAGGCGCTTGCAGCCGGACACGAGGGCGTCGTCGTGAAGGACGCGGCGTCGCTCTATGCGGCCGGTCGCCGCGGGAAAGCGTGGCGGAAGGTGAAGCCGGTGCGGACGTACGACCTGGTCGTGCTCGGCGCGGAGTGGGGCCACGGACGCCGGAAGGGGTGGCTCTCCAACCTCCATCTCGGGGCTCGCGATCCCAGGACGGGGGAGTTCGTCATGGTGGGGAAGACGTTCAAGGGACTGACGGACGAGCTGCTCGAGTGGCAGACGAAGGCCCTGCTCGAGCGCGAGACGGTCCGACAGGGGATCACCGTCTTCGTGCGGCCGGAGCTGGTGATCGAGATCGCGCTGGACGGCGTCCAGTCCTCGACGCGCTACCCCGGCGGCGTCGCGCTCCGCTTTGCCCGCGTCAAGCGCTACCGGCCGGACAAGAACGCGGACGAAGCCGACACGATCGACGACCTGCGCGCGCTGCTTCCGCGGGCTCGGCCCGATCAGTCTCAGGTCCGCGGCCGGTCCAGACCAAAGGACGAATAGCCAACCGAGAGGAGGCGAGATGCGAAGGGTGATCGTGAACGAGGAGCCTCGACGGCGTCGTGCAGGCGCCGGGAGCCCCGGACACGAGCGGCGGCGTCGAGCACGGCGGCTCGCACCTGCGCTACTTCGGCCGACATCTCCCAGAAGCAGGTCGTCGAGACCCTCACGCAGGCGGGCGGCTTCCTGCT
>DASZCE010000259.1:0-2854 GCA_035943455.1 Gaiellaceae bacterium
GGGCGGCGCGACTGTGATCCAGCTTCGGCTGAAGGACATGCCCACGGAAGAGGTGATCGAGCGCGGTACGCCGATCCGGCTCCTTGCCGAGCAGCTGAATGTCACGTTCGTGGTGAACGACGACGTGCAAGCGGCCCTCGCTCTCATGGCAGATGGCGTCCACCTCGGCCGGGAGGACCAGGGCGCGGAGCTTGCCCTGGAGGCCGGCATGATGCTGGGCCGCTCTGCGGCCACAGCCGAGGAGGCGAAAGCCGCGGAGGACCAGGGCGCCGGCTACATCGGCGCCGGCCCCGTCTGGGCGACGCCGACCAAGCCGGACGCCGACGAGCCGATCGGCCTCGACGGCCTGCGGAGGATCAGCGAGGCGGTGCGGATCCCGGTGATCGCGATCGGCGGGATCGACGCGACGAATGCCGGCCAGTGCATCGATGCCGGCGCGTTCGGCGTCGCTGTCGTGCGCGCTGCCACCCGGGCGGCAGACGTTCGTGCTGCTCTCTGAGCTCGGCGAGCTCGGCCTGCTCCATGAGCTGGAGCGCCGTGGACTGGCCGAAGGGATCGAAAACGACGCTGCCGAGCTCGGGGACGGGTGGGTCGTCACGCAGGATGCGCTGGTCGAGGGCGTGCACTTCAGGATGGACTGGATGTCGTGGCGGGACCTCGGCTACCGCGCGGCCGCCGTCAATCTCAGCGATCTCTCTGCCGCCGGCGCGAATCCTGACGGTCTCATCGTCAGCCTCGGCCTCCCCGGCGAGACGGAGCTTGACGACGTGCTGGAGCTCTACGGGGGAATCGGCGAGGCCGGCGTCCCGGTCGTCGGCGGCGACACGACGGCTGCGGACCGCGTCTACCTCAGCGTCACTGCCGTCGGCCGGTCGGAGCGGGTTCCGGGCCGCTCCGGCGCGAAACCTGGCGATCTGATCGTCGTTACCGGTCCGCTCGGGGGCGCCGCGGCGGCCTTCCGGCACCACCGCTTCATCCGGCCGCCGCTCCGCTCGAAGGAAGGTCGCGACCTCGCCCGCTTCGCACACGCGATGCTCGACATCTCCGATGGCCTTGAGCAAGATCTCCGCCACCTGGCCGATCGCTCTCGGGTCCGCTGCCTGGTCGAGCTCGAGCGGGTGCCGCTTGCCGACGGCGCCGCGATCGAGGATCTCGGCTTCGGCGAGGACTACGAGCTCCTGGCGGCGGTGCCGTCGGAGGCGTACCACGTGATCGGGCGCTGCGAACGCGGGGAAGGCGTCGAGCTCCTGCGCTACGGCGTGCCGATCGAGCTCGGCGGCTGGGAGCACTTCAGCCGCTAGAGATACGCGGCCCAGGCCTTCTCGAAGTGGGAACGTGGCCGAGCGCCGAAAACCGTTTCCTTCGGTTCTCCCCCGTCGAAGAGGATCACGGTTGGGATCGCGAGCACGCCGTAGCGTGAGGCGATGACGGGGTTCTCGTCCACGTTGAGCTTCGTGAATCCGATCCGGTCGCCGGCTTCGTCCTCGAGGCTCTCGAGCACCGGCGTGATCGCGTGACAGGGGCCGCACCACGGCGCCCAGAAATCGACGACCACGGGTCGCTCGGCCCGGAGGACGTCGTGCTCGAAGCTTGCGTCGGTGACCTCACGCACGCGCTCGAAGCGTAGCCAGCCGGAGCGCCGGCACCTTCCAGACCGCCTCCCAGACGATTGCCTTGCTCATCTTCGACCCTCCGACCTCGCGGTCGACGAACACGATCGGCACCTCGACCACGCGAAACCCGGCACGCAGCGTGCGGTACGTGGTCTCGATCTGGAAGGCGTAGCCCTTCGAGTCGATCGCGCCGAGCTCGATCGTCTCGAGCACCTTCCGCCGGTAGCACTTGAAGCCGCCGGTCAGGTCGCGGATGGGAACCCCGAGCAGGAGCTGGGCGTAGAGCGACCCCCCGCGGGAGATGAGCCGCCGCAGGCGCCCCCAGTTCTGCGTGCCGCCGCCGGGCACGTACCGCGAGCCGATGACGAGGTCGGCGCCCCCGGCGGCGTCGACGAGTCGCGGGACATCGGCGGGGTCGTGCGAGAAATCACAGTCCATCTCGAAGATCAGATCGGCGCCGAGCTCGAGCGCCCGGCGGAACCCGTCGAGGTACGCCGGTCCAAGCCCTTCCTTTGACGGTCGATGGAGTACGTCCACGCGTTCACGCTCGGCCGCAAGCCGGTCGGCGATCTCGCCGGTGCCGTCGGGCGAGTTGTCGTCGATCACGAGCACAACGCCGTCGGCGCCGAGGATCTCGCCGAGGCGGTCGACCATCGGCTCCACGTTCTCGCGCTCGTTGTACGTCGGGAGGCAAATACAGATCACGTCTGAACCCTCTCAGAGCGGGCGGTTCTGGCCGCGTCTAGGGCAGAGCCCGTTGACGGTGGTTCGGGGTTGGCGCTTGCGTCTCTCCGTCGGAAAGCGGTCGCCGCATCGAGCGCGCAGCCGGCGCCGCAGACCGTTGCATGTACGTCCACGACCGCAAGCAGGGGTTCGTGAGGGAACCGGGGGCTCCCCAAGCCATGCCTATGATCGTTCGCGTGGCGGTGACGCTTCCGAGGAATGCGGAAGTGGCGGAGCAGTTCGATCTGCTCGCCGACCTGCTGGAGCTCGACGGCGAGCAGCAGTTCCGTGTGCTCGCCTACCGCCGCGCGGCCGACCAGATCCGCTCCTCCGGCAGTCCGATCGCGCAGCTCGCCCTCGACGGCCGGGCGAAGAACCTGCCCGGGATCGGCAAGACGATCGAGAGCAAGATCGTCCAGATCGTCGACACCGGCGAGATCGAGGCGCTGACGAGGCGGAAAGAGAAGATCCCGGCCGGCGTCGCCGAGTTCCTCCGGCTGCCGGCGCTGGGCCCGAAG
>DASZCE010000260.1:0-1770 GCA_035943455.1 Gaiellaceae bacterium
CTATTGGCGCGTGCAGACGTACGCCTAACCGGAGCCCGGGGCGCACGGCGCCGCGCATTTTCGGTGTCCAACAAGTTTCCGGGCGCCGCGGCTACCCGGTCGGGAGGATCTCGGTGATCTTCTCGCCGTCCGTTCCCACCCCGTAACGTGACTCGATGGCTCGAGACGGTTCGCACAGGAAGTCGACGTCATCGAGGGCGATCGATCCGTCGTTCTCGGCGGGCGCACAGCGGAAGCCGTACGGCGTGTGCAGTTTCCGCTCGAGCGCGGCAGCGGTCGCGTCCCCGCTCAGCTTCGGGTCATGAAAGTGAAGCCCCAGGAGTACGACAACAAAAACAGCCAGGACGGCGACGCTGACCGCAGCAACGGGCGGATTGGTTCGCACCGTCGGGGAATGTAATCCGGCCTTTTGGCGAGGCGCTAAGCGGCGCGTCGCTCGAGCAGGGCGGTGAAGTCGGCGGCCGGCATCGGCCGGCCGATGAGGTAGCCCTGGGCGAGCGTGCAGCCGAGGCCGCGGAGAGCGTCCCAGATCCCCTCCGACTGGACGCCCTCGGCGACGATGTCGAGGCCGAGGTTCCGGCCCAGATCGATCGTCGAGCGGACGATCGTCGCGTCGCTCGGATCCGCACACATCTCCATGACGAAGGAGCGGTCGATCTTGATCGTCTGCACCGGCAGGCGCTTCAGGTAGGCGAGCGACGAGTAGCCCGTGCCGAAGTCGTCGATCGCGAGCCGGAGGCCGAGCTCGTCCAAGCGGCTGAGGACGTGCCGGACACGGAACGGATCGGCGAGGATCGTGCTCTCCGTGATCTCGAGCTCCAGCTGTTCCGGCCGGACCGAGCACTCGGAGAGCAGGTCGGCAATCCGATCCGGAAGCTCGAGGTCGAGGAGGTCGGGGATCGAGAGGTTGACGGACACGCGCAGCGGGAGCCCCGCAGCGTTCCAGGCGGCACACTGCCGAAGCGCAGACTCGACCACATGGCGGCTGAGGGGGTTCAGCAGTCCCATCCGCTCGGCGAGCGGGATGAAGTCCGCGGGCTGGATGAATCCGTGCTCGGGGTGCTCCCAGCGAACGAGAGCCTCCGCGCCGACGATTCGCCCGGCCTCCAGCTCGGCGATCGGCTGGAAGTGCACGACGAGCTCGTCCCGCTCGATCGCGCGCCGGAGCTCGCCGGCGAGCGCCAGCCTGGCCGCATCGTTCTCGTCCTCCTCGGCGTCGTACGTCGACGTCCCCGCGTGGTTGTCCTTCGCGACGTACATCGCCACGTCGGCATGCTGGATCAGCGTGTCGATGTCCTCGCCGTGGTCCGGGTAGGAGGCGATCCCGATGCTGGTGCGCACTTCGAGTGCGAGGCCTCGAAGCGTGAACGGCGACTTGAACGCCGCGTGGATGCGCGCCGCGCACACCGTCGCCGCCTCGACAGACGCTCCCGGCAGCAGGATGCCGAATTCGTCTCCGCCGAGCCGGGCGAGGGTCTCGTTCGCCCGCAGGGTCTCGCGGAGGCGGCGTGCGAGCTCCTGGAGCAGCAGGTCGCCGGTGTCGTGCCCGAGCGCGTCGTTGACCTCCTTGAAGCGATCGACGTCGAGCAGCATCAGCGTTGCCCGTCCTGCCTCGCGCTGCGCGGCCAGGATCGCCTCCTCGATCCGGTCTCGGTACAGCGCCCGGTTCGGCAGACCCGTCAGCTCGTCGTAGTACGCGCGGCGCTCGATCTCCTCCATCTGTCGCCGTAGGCGCGCCGTGACCCGGCGGAGAATCGGAACGAGCGCGAA
>DASZCE010000261.1:0-1753 GCA_035943455.1 Gaiellaceae bacterium
ACGACCTCCTGCGCATGGAGAAGGAATCGCTGGGCCTGTACGTCTCAGAGCATCCGCTCGCGGCGGTGAAGGAGCAGCTGCGGCGGAAGACGGACTGCCCGTTGGCCGAGGTGCCGGCGCGACGCGACGGCGAGGTCGTCACGGTCGGCGGCATCGTCGGCGCCGTCAAGCAGCTGACGACCCGGAAAGGCGACCCGATGGTCTTCGTCCGACTGGATGACCTCACCGGCAGCGCCGAGGTCGTCGTCTTCAACTCGGTCTACGTGCACTCGCGGGAGCTCCTGGAGACGGACGCGATCCTCGTCGTCAAGGGCCGCGTGGACCACAAGCAGGAGGGCGAAACGAAGCTGATCGCGATGGAGGTAACGGCGTTCGAGGCCGCGCAGGAAGCCAGGGAGGTGCGGCTGCGTGTCGATGCGACGAAGGCGCCGGCCGGCCTCATCGGCGAGCTCAGGGCGATCCTCGAAGGGTTCCCGGGTGAGACGCCCGTGGTGCTCGACGTCGACACGTCGCTCGGGCCGAAGGTGCTCGAGTTCGGGCCCGGTCATCGCGTGCGACCGAGCCCAGCCTTCTTCGGCGAGGTGAAAGCGCTCCTCGGCGAAGCCGCTGTAGCCTGAGATACTCCGCGAATGAGCCAGCGGCTCGCGGTCGGCGCTCTCATCGGCTGGGGCGTCAACATCGTCGCCCTCATCGTCGTCGACTGGCTGTTCGACAGTGTCGACATCGGGCGCTGGGGATCACTTCTGCTCGGCGCTGCGGTGCTCGCAATCGCGAACGCCGTGCTGAAGCCGCTCCTCGCGGTTCTGACGCTGCCCCTCATCATCGTCACGCTCGGGCTCTCGTACTTCGCGCTCAACGTCTTGATGCTCGCGCTGGCCGAGTGGATCGCGCCCAACTTTTCGATCGACGGCTTCTGGACGTACGTCGGCTCGGTGATCGTGATCTGGCTCGTGAACTGGGTGCTGAACGCGCTCCTCGACGCGGCCGGAGCCGACTAGGCAAGGACGGCCGCTGCGGCGTCTGCGCGGCTGCTTGAACGTGCTGTCGCGGAGTCGTAGAGTCGCGCTGAGCAACGAAAGGAGAGGGATGGACAACAAGCAGATCGTTCGCCGCGCGCTGGAGGAGCCTTGGCGCGACCTCAGCGTGCTCGATGAACTGATCGACGACAGCTACGTCGGCTACGACCCCAGTGCACCCGAGCCAATTCGAGGCGTGCAGGGCGTCAAGGACTTCGTCAACCAGTACGTCTCGGCGTTCGAGAATGCGCAGATCACCGTCGTCGACCAGATCGCCGAGGGTGACTACGTCGCCACGCGTTGGGAAGGCAAGGGGCGGCACACGGGCGAGCTTCTAGGCATCGCGCCCACTAATAGGGAAGCGACCGTGTCCGGCCAGACGTTGTCCCGTCTGGCGAACGGCAAGATCGTCGAGGAGTGGACCAACTGGGACACGCTCGGCATGCTTCAGCAGATCGGCGCCATTCCGAGCATGGAGACGGCTCAGGCGGGCTGACACGCGAAGAGGGCGGCCGGGGACCCTCTTCATCGGCCGCGCGAACACGTGGAAGCGCGCCGCCGGCTCATCGACAAGCCCGTAGCGCTCCCTCGAGCCGCCCCGGCCGAGCCCAAGGCCGTGACGACGCCGTGACGGCCGAAACCGATGCGGCGAGAAGCTGGTCCTTGCTAAGCAAGAACGCGCTGTCGCCGTTCGGTGACGGCCCCACCGGCGCGTGGGTCGAGCGCCTCCTGGAGGC
>DASZCE010000262.1:0-1551 GCA_035943455.1 Gaiellaceae bacterium
CATAGGACGACCCTGCGCTAGCAAAATCGTGCGCAACCCCCTACGTTACGCGCCCAAGTAGCCATTGGCCCGCGACGGGCCGGAGAGATGGAGGACATATGAGGAGGGGGAGCCGAGGCCGGTTGGCCCTGCTTGCGTCAACGGCCGGGTTGCTGCTCGCCGCCGCACCTGGCGTCGGGTGGGCGCATCCGGTGCAGCACGGCGTAGACAACGGGCACCTGATCGGATCAGGCGCCTGGGGGGACATCGAGCTGCTGAGCGTCGAGCGCCTGACCAGCACGCCCGAGCTCGTGGCCGACGTCGCCGTGAGCCCGGACGGTCAGTGGGCGTACCTGGCCAACTGGGGCGAGCCGGACTGCGCCGGCCCGGAGACCGGCGGGCAGACGTCGCCCGACGCGGGCGCCTGGGTCGTCGACATCAGCAACCTGAGTGATCCGAAGCAGGTCGGGTTCATCGCCTCGTCGCAGGACAGCCGACCCGGCGAGGGCATGCAGGTGGTCAACATCACCACCAAGCAGTTCAGCGGCGACGTGCTCGTGATGAACAACGAGCACTGCGGCAAGAACGGCAAGGGCGGCGTTTCGCTGTTCGACGTCACCAACCCGCGCAAGCCGTACAAGCTCTCGGAGCACTTCGGCGATCACGCGAACCTCTCGCTCGGGGACTCCAACGACATCCACAGCGCGTTCGCGTGGGATGCCGGTGACAAGGCGTACGTCGTGACGGTTGACAACTTCGAGAACAGCGACGTCGACATCCTCGACATCACCAACCCGAAGCGCCCGCGACTGATCGCCGAGCTCCAGCTCGACGCGCTCTACCCGCAGATCCAGCAGACCGCGCTCGGCCTCGTGCAGATCAACCTGCACGACATGGTCGTCAAGAACATCGACGGGCACTGGATCATGCTGCTGTCCTACTGGGACGCCGGCTACGTCCACCTCAACGTCGACGATCCGGCGAACCCGACGCTGATCGGCGATACGCAGTACAACAACCCCGATCCGGAGCTGCTCGAGTCGCTGGGCGTCGCGCTTCCGCCGGAGGGCAACGGCCACCAGGCGGAGTTCACTGCGGACAACCGGTTCTTCATCGCCACCGATGAGGACTTCGCGCCGTACGGCGCGACGCGCTTCCGGATCGCCACCGGTCCTGCGGCAGGCCCGTACGCGTCGGTGCCGGTGCCCGGCGCGGCGCCGATCGTGACGCTCGCGGACGAGAAGCTCAACGGTCCCGCGGTGTACGGCGGCTATGGCTGCCCGACGTCGGCGCCGATCCCGACGCCCGCGTCGATCCCCGGCTACCTCGGATCGCTGCAACCCGGCGAGGAGAAGATCGTCGTCCTCCAGCGCGGTCCGGCCGGTGACCCGAGCGCGCCCGAAGCGGCATGCTTCCCCGGCGACAAGGCCTACGTGGTGACCGTCGACAACTTCGAGAACAGCGACGTTGACATCCTCGACATCACCAATCCCAAGCGTCCGCGGCTGATCGCCGACCTCCAGCTCGACGCGCTCTACCCGCAGATCCAGCAGACGGCGCTCGGGCTCGTGC
>DASZCE010000263.1:0-12610 GCA_035943455.1 Gaiellaceae bacterium
GGCGTGTGCTTGAAGAGCTTGTTCAGGACGACCTGCGGAACGGCCTCGCGCTTCAGCTCGACGTGAATCCGCATCCCGTCCTTGTCGGAGTGGTCCTGGAGCGCGTCGTCGCTCATCGGGACCTCGTTCAGCGTCCCGGCCTTGACGAGATCGGCGATCTTCTCGATCACACCACCCTCGCCGGCCTTGCGTACGCCGTAGGGAAGCTCGGTGATGATGATCGCGCTCTTGCCGCCGCGTAGCTGCTCGATGTGTGCCCGGCCCCGGACCACGATCCGCCCGCGGCCCGAGCGGTACGCGTCGCGGATGCCGGAGCGGCCGACGATCGTTCCCCCGGTCGGGAAGTCGGGCCCCTTGATGTGCCGTGCGAGGCGGTCGACGTCGATGTCGGGGTTGTCGATCATCGCCAGGATCGCGTTGATCACCTCGCCGAGGTTGTGCGGCGGAATGTTCGTGGCCATCCCGACCGCGATCCCGGCTGAGCCGTTGACGAGGAGATTCGGGAAGCGGGACGGAAGCACGCTCGGCTCCCGGCGCGACTCGTCGTAGTTCGGCACGAAATCGACGGTGTCCGCGTCGATGTCCCGCAGCATCTCGGTTGCGATGCGCGAGAGGCGCGCCTCCGAGTAGCGCATCGCCGCCGGCGGGTCGCCGTCGACCGAGCCGAAGTAGCCCTGGCCGTCGACAAGCGGGTAGCGCAGCGAGAACGGCTGCGCCATGCGGACGAGCGCGTCGTAGATCGCCGCGTCGCCGTGCGGGTGGTAGTTGCCCATCACGTCGCCGACCACACGCGCGGACTTGCGGGTCGGCCGGTTCGGCTGCAGCCCGGCCTCGTGCATCGAGTAGAGCACTCGACGGTGCACGGGCTTGAGGCCGTCGCGCGCGTCCGGCAGAGCGCGCGAGACGATCACGCTCATCGCGTAGTCGAGGAAGCTCGAGCGGATCTCGTGCTCGAGCTCGCGCGGCTCGATCCGGCCCGCCGAGCCAGGCGGCTGCCCCGTCACATCAGACATCTAGCGTGGGGAACCCCTGGTTTCCCCACGGGCCCCCTCCTTCCGAGCGAAGCCGTGGTTACATCGGGGAGCCGCCATCGGGCCTCGTTCGTCGAGTGGTTCTGTGGTTGTGAGCCTCCCGCGGGGCAAAGCCCCGCTCCGGCGGCGACTGATGCTGCTCTCCGAGGCCGTCGATGTCATACATCCAAGAACCGCACATCTAGAGCGTTTTGCTCGATGAACTGGCGCCTCGGCTCTACCTCGTCGCCCATCAGACGCGAGAACCACAGGTCGGCGGCGGCCGCGTCGTCGACGTCAACACGGATCAGCATCCGCTTCGTGGGATCCATCGTCGTCTCGCGCAGCTCCTCACCGTTCATCTCGCCGAGACCCTTGAAGCGGGTGATCTGCATCCCCTGCTTCGCGAGCGTGAACGCTCGAGCGCGAAGCTCCATGAACGTCTCCGCTCGCTCCGCGGCCTTGCCGAACCGCACCGTGAACGGCGGAACGCCTCCCACCACCTCGCCGAGACGCGTGTACGCACGGCGAACGTGCTCGTAGATCGGCGATGCCAAGAGCTCAGCGGGAACGAGGACATCCGTCGTCGAGCTCGTCTCGATCTCGACGATGCGCACGCGAAGTCCATCGCCGTCGACCTCGGGCGAGAGCTCGTAGCCGTTGGCCGTACGCATGGCAAGCACATTCGCCGCGTCGGTCGGCGACGTTGCGTCTGTTTCGACCAAGCCGTGAGCGATCACGAACTCGGCGCTCGCGTTGCCGAAGTCCGACCGCAGCCGAGCCGACCAGCCCTCGAACTCGCTCAGCGCACGGTCGAACCGCGCAAACCGCGCCTCGGTGATCTTCACCTTGTCGCCGCCGCGGGCCTCGATCTCGAGCGCCGGGAACCGCTCGCGCACGAGCAAGTCCTCGAGCTGGGACTCCTTCTCGAGGTAGGTCTGCTGGTTTCCGAGCTTGACGAGGTAGAGCGGCGGCACGGCGATGTGGACGTGGCCACGCTCGAAGAGCTCCTCCATGTGGCGGTAGAGGAAGGTGAGGACGAGCGTGCGAATGTGCGCGCCGTCCACGTCGGCAGCCGTCATGACGATGATCCGGTTGTAGCGGAGCTTCGCGATGTCGAAGTCTTCGCCGATCCCGGTGCCGATCACCTGCACGAGCGTCTGAATCTCCGCGTTGGAGAGCACCCGGTCGATGCGGTTCTTCTCGGAGTTGATGATCTTCCCGCGCAGCGGGAGGATCGCCTGGTTCGACTTGTCCCGAGCCTCCTTGGCTGCGCCGCCGGCCGAGTTCCCCTCGACGATGAAGAGCTCGGCGAGCTCCGGGTCACGGATCTGGCAATCGGCGAACTTCTTCGCCATCTCGCCGCCGAACGCGCCCTTCCGCCGGGTGAGCTCTCGCGCCTTCCGCGCCGCCTGGCGCGCATTCCGCGCGGCGACCGCCTTCTGGATGATCTTCTTCGCGTCGCCGGGGTTCTCTTCCAGGAACTCGCCCAGACGAGCGTTGACGATCGACTCGACGAGACCTTTGACGCCGGGGTTGCCGAGCTTGGTCTTCGTCTGACCCTCGAACTGCGGGTTACGGAGCTTGATGGAGACGACGGCCGCGAGGCCCTCCCGCGTGTCCTCGCCCTCGAGGTTGTCCTCCTTCTCCTTGAGCAGGTTCTGATCGCGCGCGTACTTGTTGAGCGTCCGTGTCAGCGCAGCGTTGAAGCCGGAGAGATGGGTGCCGCCCTCGTGGGTGTTGATGTTGTTCGCGAACGAGTAGACCGACTCGACGTACTTCGTGTTCCACTGCATCGCCACCTCGACGTTGCCCTGCTCGTTCTCCCCCTCGAAGTAGACGATGTGCTTGTGGATCGGCTCCTTCGCCTGGTTGACGTAGGCGACGAAGTCCCTGATCCCCCCTTCATAGCGGAACTCGATTCGCTCGCCGCCGGCGCGCTCGTCGACGAGGCAGATCGAGAGCCCGCGGGTCAGGAATGCCGTCTCCCGCAGCCGCTGCACGAGCGTCTCCCATTCGAACTCGACCTCGTCGAAGATCTCGGCGTCGGGCAGGAACGTGATCGTGGTGCCCGAATCGCTCTTCCGGGCCGTCTTGCCCTCGACCTTGAGCGCCGTTACCGGCTCCCCGCGTGCGAACTCCTGCCGGTAGATCTTCCCATCGCGGCGCACCTCGACCTTCAGCCACTCCGAGAGCGCATTCACGACGGAGACGCCGACGCCGTGGAGCCCGCCGGAGACCTTGTAGCCCTCGCCGCCGAACTTGCCGCCGGCGTGGAGCTTCGTCAACACGACCGTCACGGCGGGAAGCCCCTGCTCCGGCATCACGTCCACCGGGATCCCGGAGCCGTTGTCGGACGTCGTCACCGATCCGTCCGGATGGAGCGTTACCTCGATGCGGTCGGCGCGGTCGGCAAGCGCCTCGTCCACCGAGTTGTCGACCACCTCGTAGACGAGGTGATGCAGCCCCCGAGCGCCGGTCGAGCCGATGTACATCCCGGGGCGCAGGCGAACCGGCTCGAGGCCCTCGAGAACGGTGATGTCCTTCGCGGTATAAGCAGCTTCAGCCATGAAAAAAGCCCTGCATTTTCCAGCATTTAGGGCGGACGTCAGTCTACCAGACCGGGCGGTCGTTCCGACGCTGCGGCAAGGCTGGAAGCGGCCGCTTTCGCGACGATTTTGCGCAGACTTTCGTCGTCGATCGTCGCGGTGAGTCGAGCGGCCTGGCGCCACTGCTCCAGGGACGGTCTACGGCGGACCGATCGGTCGTTCGGCGCCTCCGCGGCGGGCTCGGGAAGACGGCCGGGTGCAAAGCGAAGGCGTTCGGGCGTTGACCGACGCAGGGCGGTCTCGAGCCGGCCCCGAATCTCCGCTTCGAGCAGGCCCAGCTCGAACGCCCACGCGGACGAGCTGGTCGAGACGTGGAGCGTTCCGTCACGGCTGACCCTCGCCGGCCACGCGTTCCGCGCGATCGTCTCGCCTACCGCCAGCGGCCAAGCCTCCACGATCTCGGCGATCGTGCCGGCAGGTCCGAAACGCGTGAGCTCACGGCGAACGTCGTCGCCGATCGGCTCCGGCAGCCGGCTCAAGCGGCCCTCCGAGCGTAGCCAGGCTCGACGTCGACGAGCTCGTCCGGCTCGACGGGGAGGGCAGCGGCAGCGGTCGCGGTCACAAACGCCTGGCCGCCAACGCGGCGAAGGCGTCCCGCCAGGCTCATCCGGCGCTCGGAGTCAAGCTCCGACAGCACGTCGTCAAGCAGGAGCAACGGTGGTGACCCTCCCCGGTTCGCCAGGAGGTCTGCTTCCGCCAGGAGCAACGACAGCACGGCGAGGCGCTGCTCACCCTGGGAGCCGTAGCTGCGCAGGTCGCGGCCCTCGGCGGTCATCACAACGTCGTGAAGATGAGGTCCGAGCCCTGTTGAGCCGCGTGCGAGGTCTTGCTCGAGCCTCCGCGAGAGCTCCTCGCGCGTCGGCGGCTCACCCTCGTACTGCAGCGCTCCCGCGCCGAGCCGGAGCTCGCGCGCAAGGTCGGCGAACGCCGCTGACAGGATCTCGACCAGCTCGCGGCGCGCGGCGACGAGCACTGCCCCGAGCTCGGCCAGACGCTCGGTCCACGGTTCGAGCGCGTCCGCGGACGAATAGCCGGCAGCGAAGCGCCGGAGTGCGGCGTTTCGTTGGGCCAGGGCGGCCGCATAGTCGGTCGCGACGGCGCCTCGACTGGGAAAGACACGTGACAGCGTTCGGTCGAAGTACGCTCGCCGCACGGCGGGAGCGCCCTTAATGACGGCCAGGCGGTCAGGCGTAAAGATGAGCGTAGGCAGCCGCGAGCGCAGCTCCTCGGCCGCCCTCAACGGTGCGCCGTTGAGACGAGCGTGCCTTGCCTCCCCGACGCGAAGAGTGACGTCGACCGAAATCGGGGAGCCACCGTGCTCACCCGACACCTCGATACGGGCACCTCGCTCGCCGAAGCGGATCAGCTGCCCGTCGGAGCGCGTGCGCGGCGAGAAGCCCTGCGTCGCCACGTGGAGGCTCTCGAGCAGATTCGTCTTGCCGGCGCCGTTGGGACCGACGGCGAGCACGATCCCTGATTCGAGCTCCAGCTCGACGGACGCGTACGAGCGGTAGTTCCGGAGCGCGAGCGTTCGGACGGTCAGTTGCCGCTATCGCTAGCCGGCGAGGCGGATCGGCATGATCAGGTACGAGAAGTCGTCGGAGGCGCCCTGGAGCACCGCGGGACGCAGGGGGCTGATGAGCTTCACGCGCAGCTCGTCCCCCTCTGCCGACTCGATCCCGTCGCGGAGGAACTCGGGATTGAAGCCGATATCGAGCTGGTCGCCGGAGAAGGCGGCGGGCATCGATTCCCGCGCCTCGCCGACGTCCTGTGTCTGAGCCGAGACGGTGAGCTCGCCCTCGGCGAGGTGAAGGCGAAGGGGGGCGTTTCGCTGTGCCATGACGGCGACCCGGCGGACAACCTCGAGGAGCTCTTCCCGCGGGAGCGTGAGCTCGTGCTCGAAGCTCTCCGGCAGCAGCTGGCGGTAGTTCGGAAACTGCCCTTCGATGCGACGCGTCGTCAGGAGAACGCCGTCGCTTGCGAAAAGCACCTGGTTCTCCTGGACGCCGAGCTGAAGCTCCGAAGCGCCCTGGGCGACACGCGCAAGCTCGAGCAGTGCCCGAGCAGGGACGATCGCGTCGAGCTCCGGCGCTGGTGCCGACATCGACGTCTCCTTGACAGCGAGGCGGTAAGAGTCGGTCGCTGCCATAACCAGGTTCGCGCCCTCGAAGCGGACAAGGATCCCGGTCAGTACGGGTCGCGACTCGTCGCGCGACGCTGCCCGGCTCACCTTCGTAGCCGTCGCGAGCAGCGCCTCCGCGTCGATGGTGGCCATCTCGCCAACCGGCTCCGGTAGGCGCGGGAAATCCTCGGCGTTGTACGTATGGAGACGATAGGTCGCCGCGCCGCTGACGATCTCGACGACGCCTTCGCCTTGCCGGTGCTCCAGTGAGACATCCTCGCCGGGAAGAAGTCGCGCCAGGTCGACGAGCAGCTTGCCGGGTACCACGACCGCACCCCCGGTATCGACGGCAGCATCCATCGAGGTCCGCAGCGACAGCTCCATGTCCGTCGCCGCCAGATGGAGGCGTCCGCCCTCAGCCGTGAGCAGGATTCCAGCGAGCACCTGCACCGTTGTTCGTGTCGAAGCCGCTCGCGAGACAGTCGCGAGCTGGCGGACGAGCTCGTCACGCGTGCAGGTGATCTTGAGGGCGGCTCCGCTCACAACAGCAGTTTCAATCATGTATTTGTACTTTGTTGTAGTAGTTGTAGGGAGTGTGGAAGACGGGGATGATGCCATCCCGTCGCTTCTGGAGCCACATTTGGCTGGGGACGGCGGTTGGGGGTAGATCGGCGATCCGCACAGGGTCCGGCCGGCAGCTCGGGGCCGTCCACAAAATTAGCCGGCCTGCTTGACGCGCGCGGTCAACTCTTGCACCAAGTTGTACACAGAGCGATCCTCGCGGATCAGGCGCGCGATCTTCGACGTCGCGTGGATCACGGTCGTGTGGTCACGACCGCCGAAATGGCGACCGATCTTCGGGAGCGAGGAGTCGGTCAGCTCACGCGAGAGGTACATCGCAACCTGCCGCGGGTAGACGATGTTCTGTGAGCGCTTGTCGCCGATGAGCTCGTCTTTCGAGAGTCCGAAGCGCTCTGAGACCTCGTCCTGGATTCGCTCGATCGAGACCTGGGCAGCCTCACCCTGAGGAAAGACGTCACGGAGGACGTCCTGGGCGAGATCGACGGTCATCGGCCTACCCGTGAGCGAAGCAAACGCGACGACGCGAGTGAGCGCTCCCTCGAGCTCGCGGATGTTCGTCGAGACCCGGCCGGCGATGAACGTCACCAACTCCTCGTCGGCGATCTGGATGCCGTCGGTTCGAGCCTTCTTCTGGAGGATGGCGATTCTCGTCTCGAGGTCGGGCGGCTGGATGTCGGTCATCAACCCCCACTCGAAGCGCGAGCGGAGACGCTGCTCCAGTGTCGCGATCTGGCGTGGCGGCCGGTCAGAGGAGATAACGATCTGCTTGCCCGCCTCGTAGAGCGTGTTGAAGGTGTGGAAGAACTCCTCCTGAATCCGTTCCTTGTGTTCCAGGAACTGGATGTCGTCGATGAGCAGCACGCCGAACGTGCGGTAGCGCTGCTTGAAGCCCTCGATCCGCTTGTCGCGAAGCGAGTTGATGAAGTCGTTCATGAAGCGCTCGCTCGTGACGTAACAGACGGAGAGATCGCCTGCGTGCTCGCCGATGTAGTGACCGATGGCCTGGAGAAGGTGGGTCTTGCCGAGCCCAGTGCCGCCGTAGATGAAGAGGGGGTTGTATGCCTGTGCGGGCGCTTCGGCGACGGCGAGCGCGGCAGCGTGGGCGAAGCGGTTCGAGGACCCGATCACGAACGAGTCGAAGGTGTACTTCGGATTCAGGCCTTCAGTCCGCGGTGCCGGGCTCGGTTCGGAGACCTCCTCCCGGCGGCTGTCCGGCTCCTGAACCGAGAGCTCGATGCGGCGCTCGTCACCGGTCGCATCGCGAACCGCAGCGTCGATCAATCCGAGGAAGTGTCCCTCGATCCACTCACGCGCAAAGTCGTTTGGCACTCGCAGCGTGAACGACTCCTCGGAGAGGCTGAGCCCCTCGGCGTCGGAGAACCACGTGCGGTACGTCGACTCGTTGAGAGCGCTCCGCAGCCGCTCCGATACCTCGGTCCACAGATCCTCTGCTGTGAGCAACTGCTGGCGCTCCACGCGGGTGCGAAGACTCCTCTCGCTGGGACCGGAAAGCGGCGAGCATAGCAGTGTCCCCACGCCGCCTCAACGCCTATTCGCGACTCGTCCCGGAGGCGGGAAAGTGGCCGTTTTGCAGGTATTTTGCCGGTGTCCCCAGGGCCGTCCACACCTGTGGAGAATGGGGCGGAGTGTCCTGTATACAAACCAGAAAACACCCCGAGCGCAGGGTATTTTCGACCACTGCGCGACGTGCGACCACTGTGGAAAAGCCTGTGACCGGGTGGCTCTCTATACTGGCGCGGCGTCCCTCGTCGAGGGACGTCCGACCTTCTCTCTTCTCCTCGTGAAGCGCACCTATCAGCCCAACGTTCGTCGGCGGAAACGCCGGCACGGCTTTCGGGCGCGGATGGCGACTCGGGCCGGGCGGGCGATCCTGAAGCGCCGCCGGGCCCGCGGACGCAAGCGCCTATCCGCGTAACGCGAGACGGTCCGGGACCACGTCGTGCAGCGCCGCAACCGCCTGTCTCGTTCACGTGATTTCGATGCCGTCTATCGACACGGCCGGTCGGTGTCCACGCGGTTCCTCGTCCTCTATCGCTTCGATCGCGAAGCTGAGCCCGACGGCGAGGCGCGGCTGGGAATCGCGGTGCCGAAGAAGATCGGGGGCGCTGTAACACGGAACCGGATCAAGCGACGGCTCCGGGAAGTTTGGCGGGAGCTTCTGCCCGAGGTGCCGCGTGGGGCTGACTACGTCCTGCTCGTCCGCGCCCCGCTCGCCGAGGCAGCGGAACGCGACGCTGCCTGGTTGCGAGAGCGAGTCGAGGAGATCCTCGGAAAGGCGCGCGCGTGAGATTCATCGCAGTCGCCGGCGTGTATGCGTATCGCTACACGCTTGGCGCGCTCTTCCCGGCGACCTGTAAGTACTACCCCTCCTGTTCGCAATACGCGATCGACGCGCTGCGGCAGCATGGCCTCGCACGCGGGACCGTGCTTGCGACGTGGCGGCTTTTGCGCTGTAACCCCTGGAGCCACGGCGGCGTCGACCGGGCTGAGGACCAGCGGCTGTTCCGATGATGATCCAGCTCTCGATTCTCTCCCCGATCGAGGATCTCCTGACATGGGCGCTCGAGGAGTTCCATACGACCTTCGGGCTCACGTGGTCGTGGTCGGTGGTGGCGCTGACGCTGGTCGTCCGGATGTTGCTCGTGCCGTTGACCGTGCGGCAGATCCACTCGATGCAGCGCATGCAGCAGTACCTGCCCCAGATGAAGGAGATTCAGAAGCGCTACAAGAACGACCGGCGGCGCCAGAACGAGGAGCTGATGAAGTTCTATCGGGAGCACCAGATCAACCCGGCGTCCTCGTGTCTCCCGATTCTGCCGCAGATTCCGATCTTTTTCGCGCTCTACTTCGTCCTGCGGGACTTCGACCAGGACATCTATCCGAAATACCCGGCGTCGTCACTGGACTGGCTCACCTTCGTCCCGGACATCACCGCGAACATCGGCGACCACTGGTCCGGCTACCTCCTGCTCGTCGTGTACGTGGCGAGCCAGGTCGCGTCTACCTGGTTCATGCCGATGGCGACGACGAGCCAAGCGCAGCGCTATATCTTCCTCGCCCTTCCGGTCGTCTTCGCGCTCTTCATCGTCAACCCGCCGGGCGGTGCCCACTTCCCGGTCGGCCTGCTCCTCTACTGGATGACGACGAACCTGTGGACGGTTGGGCAGGGAGTCGTGACGCGGCGGCTGCGGGCGCAGATGGAGAAGGTTCCCGCCAAGCGGTCGTCGCGGACGCCGCCGAAAGCCGAGGAGGCGCCGGCTCCCACCGCAGCTGAGGCGCGGGCGGAAACGCAGAAGTCGTCGGGCGGGCCGAGAAAGGTGAGGCGGAAGAAGAAGCGGGCGCGAAGATGAGCGAGGAGCTGCGCGTCGAGAGCGAGGGTGAGACCGTCGGCGAGGCGAAATGGGCGGCGCTCCGCGAGCTCGAGAGGCTGCAGCCCGGTCTCGACAAGTCCAGTGTCCGTTTCCAGGTCGTCTCCGAAGGTGAGCGCGGCATCCTCGGCGTCGGCTTCGCGCCGGCACGAGTCGTTGCGATCGTCGAGACCAACGGCGAGCACCCCGCTGCACCTAGCGAGTCGGAGCCGGCAGCCGTCGTGCGTGAGGTGATCACTCGGATCACGTCTGCGCTTGGCATCTCGTGCCGCGTCGACATCTCGGAGCACCAGAGCTCACTCGTTGCCACGTGTTCAGGCCATGACCTCGGCCTCTTGATCGGGCGCCATGGGCAGACGATCGACGCGATTCAGTACCTCTGCAACGCGATCCTGGCGCGCCGCGGCGCGGATGTGTCCGTGGTTGTCGATGCGGCCGGTTACCGTGCGCGGCGAGAGGCGATGCTCGGCTCGCTGGCGGCGAGTGCCGCCGAACAGGCGCTGCGCAGCGGCGAGCGCGTCGAGCTCGAGCCGATGACGGCGGTTGAGCGGAAGATCGTCCACATGACGCTTCAGGACTTCGCCGGAGTCGAGACGATGAGCGAGGGCACCGAGCCGAACCGCTTCGTCGTGGTCGTACCGGCCGTCCCCGAGTAGCCGGAGAATCTCCCGGTTTCCCGAGATTCCTTTTCCGCGTCCACGGACGAGCGCCTTCAGCGCTGGCTCCAGGCGGTGCTCGTGACGCCCGGCGTGACCTCGCTCGACGATCCGGCGGAGGCGCGGCGTGTCCTGCTCGAGGACAGCCTCCGCGGCGTCGAGGTCGTGCGTGGCTTCGAGGGCACGGTGATCGACGTCGGCTCCGGTGGGGGTGCGCCCGGGATCCCGCTCGCCGCTGCACTTTCCGACCGCGAGGTGACGTTGCTCGAGGCCGAGCGGCGCAAGGCCGACTTCCTGCGCCGATGGGAACGAGAGCTTCCGAATCTTCGAGTGGTGTGGGGGAGGGCCGAGGAGCAGGAGACCGATCGTTTCGGCGTCGCCGTCGCGAAGGCGCTGGCGCCGCCGCCGGTGGCGGCCGAGTGGTGCCTGCCGCTCGTTCGGCCGGGCGGCGCGGCGGTGCTGTGGGTGGGACCGCGTGCGGAGGTCGACCGCGTGGCCCGGGTCGCCGAGCAGCTCGCCGCCGCGCGACCGGAGGAACGCGACGGTCTCCTTGTGATCAAGAAGCTCGGTCCGACGCCGGCCGGGTTCCCACGCCGCCCCGGGATCGCCAGGAAACGTCCGTTGGCCTGAGTAGCGTGCCCACGGGTGGCCATCTACGCGCTTGCCAACCAGAAGGGGGGAGTCGGCAAGACGACCACCGCCGTCAACCTCGCCGCCTGCCTCGCCGAGGCGGGTGAGCGGACGTTGTTGATCGACCTGGATCCGCAGGCCAACGCGACGTCTGGGCTCGGTGAGCGCGCGAACGGGAGCTCGAGCTTCGACCTCCTGGACGGCGCGTCCGTGCTGGAGCTCGCGGCGAGCACGCGCTTCGAGAACCTCGAGCTGATCCCCGCCCGTTCCGATCTCGCAAACGCGGCCGCGTCACTTGCCCTCCGCGCTGACCCCGAGCACTACCTCGCCGCCGCTCTTCGTCCCGCCCTCTCGCAGTACCCATTCATCTTCCTCGACTGCCCGCCGTCGCTCGGGCCTCTGACGGTGAACGCGCTTGCCGCAGCAGACCGTGTCCTTGTCCCGGTGCAAGCCGAGTACTACGCGCTCGAGGGTGTCGCGCAGATCCTTGCGACGATCGAAGCGGTACGGGCGCGACTCAACCCGCGACTCACCCTTGCCGGAGTGCTGCTGACGATGGTGGACGCGCGCACGCGGCTCTCCGGCGACGTGTCCACCGAGCTCGAGCGGCATTTCGGACCGCTCATGTTCAAGACCCACGTGCCGCGGTCGGTGCGGATTGCCGAGGCGCCGAGCCATGGCCTGCCGGTCATCGCGTACGACCGCGGCTCGGCGGGCGCTGAAGCGTATTGGAGGGTGGCGATGGAGCTTGTCGCGCGCAACTGATCCCGCTCCCTCTCGCCGGGGTCTCGGCCGCGGGCTCGAAGTGCTCATCGGCGGCGCTCCGACGAATGAGCTTGCCCAGCTGCCGGTCGACCACGTCCATCCGAACCCGCGCCAGCCCCGTCGGCGCTTTGACCACGAGACAACGGCCGCGCTCGCCGATTCAGTCCGCGCACAGGGGCTTGTGCAGCCCATCGTCGTTCGGTCCCGCGCGGCCGGCGGCTACGAGCTGATCGCCGGCGAGCGTCGGTGGCGCGCTGCGCGAGAGGCCGGCTTGCAGACCATCCCCGCGGTCGTTCGCGAGACGGGCGACCGCGACGCACTGCTCCTCGGCCTCGTGGAAAACGTCGCGAGAGAGCAGCTGACGCCGGTGGAGGAGGCGCGCGCGTACGCGCTCCTCGTCGATGAGTTCGAGCTGGGCCTCGGCGAGATCGCCGAGCGGGTCGGTCGGTCGAAACCTGCCGTCTCGAACCGCATCCGCCTGCTCGATCTTCCCGACGATGTTCTCGCCATGCTCGAGCGTGGCGAGCTGACCGAGGGGCACGCTCGCGCCGTCCTTGCGGTTCCGGATCACGACGAGCGGCGCCGTCTCGCACGGGAGATCGTGCGCCGGGGCCTTTCCGTCCGGGCGGCAGAGCGCGCGGCGAGGTGGGCCGGCGCCCGCCGCAAGCCTCGGCGCGCACGCGCGCCCGTGGATCCGCTGCTCGCCGATCGCGTGCGCGCAGCAGCCGAACGGCTGACCGGCCGGTCCGTCCGGATAACCGCCGGCCGGCTCGAGATCTCCTTCGCCGACGAGGTCGAGCTTGCAGAGCTCGCCGAGGCGTTAGAGCGCGCGGCATCCGGGTAGGCC
>DASZCE010000264.1:0-1593 GCA_035943455.1 Gaiellaceae bacterium
CCCTTCTGCTCCCTACTCCCACGCACCACGCTCATTACGACTTGTGCGGCCTTACTCTGATCAACATTCAGCACTAGCAGGCCGTTGAAATTGTCTCGGGTCCGGAATCCTATTCCTTCCGGAGCGGCGTTTCGAGTGGGCGTGCGGAACCTGTCCTCACGCTTCAGGCGGCAGCCTCCCCGATCAGCCTGGGCAGGCGGATGAGATCGTAAGCGGCCATGGCAAAGGTGAAGGCAAAGCCGATGCGAGCGAGCCCATGCCGCATCGGCCGGGCGAGACCGCCAATCGTCTTGGCCCAGCCGAACGCCTCCTCGATCAGCTTGCGTTTCTTTTGACTCAGCGCATAGCCCGGATGTCGCGTGGTTCGTCCATCAATCGCCGAGGCGCGGCCGCTCGTGTTCTGTGCCACGTGCGGTGTCACGCACATGGCGCGCAGGTCCGCGACCAGATCGGCGGTGTCGTAGGCCTTGTCGGCGCCGACCGTCAGCTGCCGCGCGGAGCCCGGCGAATGGCTCTCGATCATCGCCTTGGCCGCCGCGCGCTCGGCCCTACCGGTCGCCTGCGTCATCGCCGTCTCGACGACGAGCCCGTGGCGGTTTTCGGCCATCGCGTGCCCCATAAATGAGAGCCTGGCCTCCTTGCCCTTGCCTTTGCGGAACAGGCGCGCTTCGGGGTCGGTCGTGGACGCATGCGTCGCGTTCGAACGCTTGCTGCCGTGGAAGTCGACCGGCTCGTTGCGGCTCTTCTTGTCGGTGTCGGTCTCTCGCATCGGGGCGGTCTTCTCGGGGCTGGTCGGCTTGGCTGCGGGGTTCTCTTGACTGTCCTCGCCGTTCTGTTTCGTCGGCTCTGCCGGCGGCTCGCCGGGACCATCCGCGGCCGGTGGCGAGGCGCCCGCATCCGGCGGCGCCGGCTCCCGGGGCACGAAGCTCTTCATCGACGCCCAGGCCTGAACGAGCGTGCCATCGATCGTGAAGTGGTCGTCCGACAACAGCGGCGCCACCTTCGGGTGCGCCAGGATCGCGGCCAGGAACTTCTTGGCGATATCGGCCTCGAGCAGGCGGTCGCGGTTCTTGGAATAGGTCGAGTGGTCCCACACGGGATCGTCGATGCCGAGGCCGACGAACCAGCGGAACAGCAGATTGTAGTCGAGCTGCTCCATCAGCTGGCGCTCGGAGCGAACCGTGAAGAAGGCCTGGATCAGCGAGCCCCGCAACAGCTTCTCGGGCGCGATCGAGGGCCGGCCGAAGGAAGCGTACATCCCGGCGAACTCAGCATCGAGCGCGACGAGCACCGCGTTGACGACCTCGCGGATGATGCGCAACGGGTGCTGCGCCGGGATGCGCGCCTCCAGATCGACGTAAGAGAACAAGGACCCCGTCACCGCATCCACCGCATCGCCGCCTCCCCCCGCTGACGGCGACACCGAATCTGATTTGCGCTACCCTGTCGAGGCGGACATTTTCAACGGCCTGCTAAACTATCGCCCAAAATCGAACCGCCCCGGAACGGGGGGTCCGAGGCGGTTGCGAGTAACGAGGAGTTCGGTCCAGGCAGCCACCTTGGGTCTAGACGGCTGCCTTGGCTAGCTAGAGC
>DASZCE010000265.1:0-3739 GCA_035943455.1 Gaiellaceae bacterium
CCGATAGCTCGAGGTACGCCTGCGCGACGCGGATCGGCGACACCCGTACGCCGGCGCGATTCAGAACGGGCGCCCACTCGCGCAGCTCCGCCGCGCCGGGCTCGCCGTACCACGACCGCCCCTCCACCCGCTCGGGCTGAAGCTCGATCAGGTACCGGCCCAACGGCCGCTCGAGGCCGGTCAACGCGGTCTCCGCGCGATCCGCGGCCCGTCGCAGCGCCGCCTGGCGGCGACCGGCGGTCGACGGCTCAGCCTCGCCGCGCGCCCAACGCTCCAGCAGCCGGCAGAACGCCAGCGCTGCGGCTTCGCAGGCAGAGAGCTGAGCGATCAGGCGACGTGCGGTCGCCTCCTCGACGGCGTTCTCGCGAAGTGCCTCGGCCCAGGTTCCTTTCACACTTCCACTATGACGGGGAGAATCATCGGCCGCCTCCCCGTTCTGTCGTAAATCAGCTGCGCGATTGCGTCGTGGAGGTGCTCCTGGAGCAGCTTGATCTCCGTGATCTTTTGGCCCATGAGATCGCGGAGGACGCGGTCGGCCTCGCTCTGCATCTCCTCGAGCAGCGGGCCGGGCTCGCTCAGCCCGCGCGCAATCACCTCCGGGCGGCTGGTCGGGACGCCGTTGGAGCCTCCCACTGTGGCGACGACGATCAGCACGCCGTCCTCTGAAAGATGCCGCCGGTCGCGGAGAGCGACGTCCCGGACGTCCCCGACTCCGAGGCCGTCGACGAACGTGACTCCGGTCTCGACCCGATCGACGACCCGCGCGCCGCCTGGACGCAATTCCACGACCGCCCCGTTCTCGCCGAGGACGATCGAGCTTGCCGGCACGCCGCTCTCCTGTGCCAAGCGCGCGTGGGCGGCGAGCATCCGAAACTCACCGTGGACCGGCATCACGGCCCTGGGGCGAACAAGCCCCAGCATCGTCCGGAGCTCCTCGGCGTAGGCATGGCCGGAGACGTGGACGGGCGCGATCTCCTGGTGGAGCACCTCGGCGCCGGCCTTGGCGAGCTGGTTGATCGAGTCGTGCACGCGCAGCTCGTTCCCCGGGACAGGCTTGGCCGAGATGATCACCGTGTCGCCGCGATCAACGGAGACCGCGGGATGGTCGTGGTACGCGATCCGCGTGAGTGCTGACATCGGCTCCCCTTGGCTTCCCGTACAGAGCACGAGCACCTCATCGGGGCGGTACTCCTCGAGCTCCGGGGGCCGGATCAGCGCGTCCTCGGGAACGTGGATGTACCCGAGGTTGCGGGCGATGTTGAGGTTCTTGCGCATCGAGCGCCCGACCACGACGATCTTGCGTCCGGACCGCACGGCGACGTCTATCGCCTGCTGCATCCGGTGGACGTTCGAGGCGAAGCAGGCGATCAGCACGCGGCCGCGGCAGCGCGGGATGATCTGGTCGAACGCCTCGCCGACAAGCCGCTCGGAGCCGGTGAACCCCGGTCGCTCGGCATTGGTGGAGTCGCCGAGCAGTAGGTCGACCCCCGCGTTTCCGAGCTCCGCGAGCCGCCCGACGTCGGTCCGAAGGCCGTCGACCGGCGTGTGGTCGAGCTTCCAGTCGCCCGTGAGCAGGACGCGACCGGCGGCGCTCTCGAGCACGACGGCGATCGAGTCGGGAACCGAGTGCGCGACTCGGACGAACTCGATGCGGAACGGGCCGATCTCGACCTGTCCGTCCAGCTCAGGCCTCGCCTCATTGAGCTCGGCGGCCTGGAGCAGCCCGTGTTCGTCGAGGCGTGACTGCGCCAGCCCGAGCGTCAGCTTCGTCCCCCATACCTCGGGGACGCGGACCTCGCGCAGCAGGTAGGGAAGCGCCCCGACGTGGTCCTCGTGCGCATGGGTGAGGATTACCGCGCGGACCCGGTCACGGCGCTCCGCGAGGTACCCGACGTCGGGGAGGATCAGGTCGACGCCGAGGTGCTCGTCACGCGGGAACGCGAGCCCCGCGTCCACGACGACGATCTCGCCGTCGAGCTCGAAGACGGTCATGTTCTTGCCGACCTCGCCGACGCCGCCGAGCGGGATGATGCGGAGAGGCTCCCCTTCCATCCACGGCATTCTAGGAGGGGCAGTGCGGCTCAAGACCGGCGGGGAGCGGGCCGATGCCCCCATCGATGCGCGAGCTGCGGTCGGCCCGCCTCCGCCCCGCGTTGCCGTTCTTGCTCGGCTGCGGGCTCGTCGCCGTGGCTACGTACCGGTCATTCGGCGAAGACCTCGGCGCCGTGGCAGTGCTCGCAGCAGCCGTCATCGCCGCGGAGACGCTCCACCGGCGCGACGACGACGTGGCAACGGACGAGGACGAGGCCGACGGCTTCTCCGCGGCGGCGCCCGTGGCCGCCGCTGCGGCTATCGTCGTCGGTCCGTGGCCGGCGCTGCTGGTCACGGCGCCGACGGTCTTCGCGGTCCGGCGTCTCTCCGGAGAGACCTGGACGAGAAGCGGTCTACGATCGCTCGCGCTCGGGCTCGCGGCGCTGGCAGGCGGCTACGCGTACGTCCTGGCGGGAGCGAAGACCGGATCCCTCGTCCTGCCAGACGACCTCCTCGGCGTCTGCACGCTCGCGATCGCGTTTGCGGCGGCGAAGAGCGTGGTGCTTCGCGTCGCTGCCGGATCCACGATCGTCCACCCAGACCCGTTGAGCGCCGCCGCCGAGGTCGGCGCAGCTGCGATTCTCGCGACTGCCGTCGAGTCGAATCTCTGGTATGCGGCCCTCGTCGTTCCCCTGCTCGCCCTGGTCGAGCGCCTGAGCCGGCGGCTGCTGGCGCTCAGGCAGGAAGTGGCATCCGCCCTCGAGGTCTTCGCCAACATCGTCGACGAGCGCGATGCGTCGACCTACGGCCACTCGCTGCGCGTCGCCGAAGGCGTCCGCGAGCTCGCCGAGGCCGTCGGCTTCTCACGCGCCGAAGCGCACCGCCTCTGGTGGGCGGGGCGGCTGCACGACCTCGGCAAGGTTGCGGTCGACGCGGCCGTGCTTCGGAAGCGGGGACGCCTCGACGACACCGAATGGGCGGCCGTCCGGCGGGCGCCGCGGCTCTCGGCGCGGCTTCTCCAGCGCTTTCGCTTCGCCGCACAGCAGGCCAAGGCGGTCGAGTACCACAGGGAGCGACTCGACGGCTCCGGGTACTACGGCGCTCGCGGGGCTGACCTTCCGCTCGCCGCCCACTTCCTGATCGTGGTCGACAGCTTCGATGCGATGACTTCCGATCGTCCGTTTCGCCCCAGGATGAGCCCGGCCGAGGCGCTCGCGGAGATCGAGGCGAACGCCGGGACGCAGTTCCATCCCCTCGTCGCCAGGGCATTCGTGGCCGTCCAGCGCGGCCGGCCGCCTGCCGACGCCCTCTCGCCGGACGAGCTCGCAGAGCTGACGGGCGCCGCCGCACCGCCGTCCGTCCCCGTCGCTTCGACAGCCGCGCCACCGGAGCTCGCGATCGCCTTGGGCATCGCCTGCGCGCTCGTCGGCGTGGGCATCGACGTCCAGGAGCTTGTAGCTGTCGGCGTCGCCGTCGCAGCTTCGGCGACGGCGCTGCGGACGGTAGGTCGATTCCGCGCCGCGCGGCTCCGGCGCCGCCTGGAGAAGGCCGTCGCCGCAGGGGGCGAGACCCCCGTCCTCTTCGAACGGATCATCGACGCGTTTCGGCCCGACTGGCCGCTCGAGTTCGCGCAGCTCGTCGACTGGCACGAGGACGGCGCAGGCGGAACGATCGTGCTCGCACGCGGCGCGACGTCCGTCCCCGAGGC
>DASZCE010000266.1:0-3713 GCA_035943455.1 Gaiellaceae bacterium
GTTCGCCCGCAGCCAGCCGGATCCCGGGGGTGCCCTGCGGGGCGGCAAGCCGGACGACTGCGATGTCGTCACGGTTGTCGAAGCGGAGATCGAAGGTCTCGGGAACGCGCCCAGCGTCGGGATCCGTGGCGCGTGCGGCCAGTCCGCGACGTCAGCGGCGACCACGGCGACGAGTCGCCCGGCCGGGACGCGGACGACGCAATGCGCGGCGGTCAGGACGATGTCGGGCCATGCGTGCCACCGCAGCGGTGGCTGTCCAGTGTGTCCGCTAGGCGCAAGGAGACCATGAAGCGGTACGAGCCGAAGGGGGCGTCATAGCCCCGATGGATGGCCCGAGCGGGAGACGCCAGCGTCGTCGCGACGAGGACTGCGAGCAGGGCGCACCGGCCTGCTGGTACCGGCGGCCTCTTGTTGTCGCTCTCGTAGGCGGCGTTCGCTACGTGATCGACCACGTATCGCCGGCGTGGAGGAGCTCGCCGAGCTGGCCCTCCCCCTGCTCCCGTCGCGTGGTCTCGATCTGCTCTGCCATCAGGGCGTCGTAGACCGGGCGGTCGACGTCCCGGAAGACGCCCAGCGGCGTCGGGCCGTGGGGCGTGTGCGAGAGGCGTGAGAGCGAGTACGCGAGCGACGAATCCTCGAGATGCTCGTCGTGGACGACAAGGCCCTCGTCGCTGTCGGTCTCGACGATCTCCATCGACCCGTCTGAACGCTGCACCACGCCGCGGTCTCCGAAGCGCACCGGCTTGCCGTGCTCGAGGAGGATCCGGTTTTCCTTGTCCTCCCGCACGGCGTCGAATGCGCCGTCGTTGTAGACGTTGCAGTTCTGGTAGATCTCGACGAACGCGGAGCCCGCGTGCGCGGCCGCCCGCCGCAGCACCTCGGTCAGGTGCTTCTTGTCGGTATCGATCGAGCGCGCGACGAACGTGGCCTCGGCACCGAGCGCCAGCGAGACCGGGTTGAACGGATAGTCGAGCGAGCCCAGCGGCGTGGTCTTGTTCTTGGTGCCGAGCGGGCTCGTCGGCGAGTACTGGCCCTTCGTCAACCCGTAGATCTGGTTGTTGAAGAGGAGGATCCTGATGTTCACGTTCCGTCGCAGCGAGTGGATCAGGTGGTTGCCGCCGATCGAGAGCGCGTCGCCGTCCCCGGTCACGACCCACACGGACAGGTCCGGACGCGACGTGCTCAAGCCTGTCGCGATCGCGGGCGCCCGGCCGTGGATCGAGTGCATCCCGTAGGTCTCCATGTAGTACGGGAAACGGGCGGCGCAGCCGATCCCGGAGACGAACACGATCCGCTCGCGGGGGACCCCGAGCTCGGGCATGAACGCCTGCATCGCCGCGAGGATCGCGTAGTCGCCGCAGCCCGGGCACCAGCGGACCTCCTGGTCGGACTTGAAGTCCTTCGCCGTCAGCTGGACCAGAGGCGTCGCCTGCGATGCCGACTGGAGGCCATGCCGGCTTTGCCCGCCTGGCCGTTCGAGCTTGCCGTTGCCGCCGTCGCCGTTGCCGCCGTTGACCTTGGCCATCAGAGCATCCCCTCGATCGCCTCTGCCAGCTCCGACGAGCGGAACGGCAGACCTCGCACCTTGTTGTAGCCCACCGCGTCTACGAGGAACTCGGACCTGACGAGCTTCAGCAGCTGCCCGAGGTTCATCTCCGGCACGAGCACCTTCTCGTAGCTCCGCAGGACGTCCCCCGTATTCCGCGGGAACGGGTTCAGGTAGTGGAGGTGTGCCTGCGCCACCTTGCCGCCGCCCTGCCGCACCCGGCGCACGCCCGCGGCGATCGGCCCGTACGTCCCGCCCCAGCCGAGCACCAGCAGGTCGGCGCCTTCCTGGTGGTCGACCTCGAGCTCCGGAATGTCCGCGGCGATGCCGGCCACCTTCTGCGCGCGCACGCGAACCATGTAGTCGTGGTTGTCTGGGTCGTAGGAGACGTTGCCGGTCCCGTCGGCCTTCTCCAACCCACCGATCCGGTGTTCGAGCCCAGGCGTCCCCGGAATCGCCCACGGCCGCGCCAGCGTCTCGGTGTCGCGCAGGTACGGCATGAAGTCATCCCCGTCGTTCCGCTGGTCGGCGAACGCGACCGCGATCTCCGGCAGCGATTCGACGTCCGGGATCAGCCACGGCTCGGAGCCGTTGGCCAAGTACGCGTCCGACATCAAGAAGACGGGCGTGCGGTACTTGAGCGCGATCCGCGCAGCCTCGATCGCGGCGGCGAAGCAGCCGCCCGGCGTCGAGGCGGCGACGACCGGCACCGGGGACTCGGCGTTCCGCCCCCACATCGCGAGCAAGAGATCTGCCTGCTCCGGCTTCGTCGGCATCCCCGTCGACGGCCCGGCGCGCTGGATGTCGAGGACGACGAGCGGCAGCTCTAGAGCCACGGCCAGTCCGATTGTCTCCATCTTCAGGACGACGCCCGGGCCGCTCGAGGTGCAGACGCCCAGCGCGCCACCGAAGCTCGCACCCAATGCGGCTCCGACCGCCGCGATCTCGTCCTCGGCCTGGAAGGTCCGGATGCCGAAGTCCTTTCGGCGCGAGAGGTCTTCGAGGATCTCCGACGCGGGCGTGATCGGATACGCACCCAAGAACAGCGGCAGTCCGCTCTTCACGCTCGCCGCGATCAGGCCCAGCGCCAGCGCCTGGTTCCCGCGGATGTTCCGGTACGTGCCGGGCGGGAGCTTCGCCGGCGCGACCTCGTAGGTGACGGCGAAGTCCTCGCTCGTCTCGCCGTAGGCCCAGCCGGCCTTGAACGCCTTCACGTTCGCCTCGGCGATCTCCGGTCGCGCCTTGAACTTCCGCTCGAGGAACTCGATCGTGCCCTCCACCGGCCGGTGATAGAGCCACGACATCAGGCCGAGCGCGAACATGTTCTTCGAGCGCTCCGCCTCGCGCTTCGTCACCTCCACATCCTTCAGCGCCTCGAGCGTGAGCGACGTCAGCGGCACTTCGTGCACGTGGAACTCGTCCAGCGACCCGTCTTCGAGCGGGTTCGACGTATACCCCGCCTTGTCGAGGTTGCGGTCGGTGAAGGCGTCGCGGTTCACGATCAGTGTCCCGCCGCGGGGAAGATCACGGACGTTCGTGCGGAGCGCGGCGGGGTTCATCGCCACGAGCACGTTCGGCTCGTCTCCCGGCGTGAGGATGTCGTGGTCGGAGAAGTGGATCTGGAACCCCGACACGCCCGGCAGCGAGCCGGCCGGCGCGCGGATCTCCGCCGGGAAGTCCGGCAGGGTCGAGAGGTCGTTGCCGAGCGCGGCCGTCTCGCTCGTGAAGCGACCCCCCGTGAGCTGCATCCCGTCCCCGGAGTCGCCCGCGAAACGGACGACGACGTCGTGGACCTGCTCGACCTGCTTGGCCATCTCCTCGGTCTCAGGCTAGCGCTTGTGCGCCCATACGTAGAGCACCGCCCCGCGGGACGGGCCTCCGCCCGCCTCCGCCTGGCGCCGCAGATGGCTTCGGAAGCGCTCTGACTCATCCGGCGTGAGCACCGAGTCGGCCGCCTCGCGGAGCGTCGGGACGAGCGGGTTTGCCGAGCTGTTCTCGTAGACCTCCCACGTCTCGACGCGCTCGGATGGCACGACGCGGTACTCCGCCACCGCGTGGACCTCCGCGAAACCCGCGCGCTCGGCGAGCTCGACGAAGTCGGGCGCTTCGAAGTCGTGCATGGTGTTTCCCTCGCGCTCGTGGATTGCGCGGAAGACCGCGCTCACCC
>DASZCE010000267.1:0-2836 GCA_035943455.1 Gaiellaceae bacterium
CCTGCTCGTGAACAATGCCGGACGACCCGGGCCTGCTCGCCGGACGCTGAGCGCCGATGGCCACGAGGCGACGTTCCAGACGAACTACCTGGCGCTCGTCGCACTCACGTCGGCGCTGCTCGGGACGCTGGCGAGCGCGGATCACGCGCGGATCGTCAACGTTGCGTCGCGTACCCACCTGTCGGCAACGCTCAAGCTCGACGACCTCGAGCTCGAGCGCGACTACAACCCCGTCGCGGCGTACGCGCGCTCCAAGCTCGCGATCGTGACCTACACGTGCTGGCTTGCACGTCGGCTCGAAACGAGCACGGTCGAGGCGGCGAGCCTCCACCCGGGCGTGATCTCGACGGAGCTGCTGCATGCGATGTTCGGTGCGGGTGGAGCGCCAGCGGAGACCGGCGCCGCCAACATCGTCGATCTCGTCCGGCGACCGGGCGGTGTGAATGGCCAGTACTTTGACGAGAACCGGCGCGTGGACCCCAACCCGGAGGCGCTCGTGATCGACAACCAGGAGCGCCTTCTCGCGGCGACGACACGGATGCTCGAGTCGGCCGGCCTGCCGGTGCCGAGCGCCGCATGAGCACCGAGAGCAACCGCAAGACGATACGGCGCGCGTTCGTCGCCTGGCGGGACGGGGGCGCGCCGGTTACCGACGTGTTTGCGCCGGAGATGACCTGGCGGATCGAGGGGCGCTCGGTCGTCGCGGGCGACTACGCGAACCGGCAGGAGTTCATCGATCGGGTGCTGGCGCCGTTCGGCGCGCGGTTCGCCGAGGGCGAGCGATTCAGGCCCGTTCGCATCCACGCGCTGTGCGCCGACGGCGACACGGTGATCGTGCGCTGGGACGGCCACGGGGTCGCAAACGACGGGATCCCGTACGACAACAGCTACGCGTGGTTCATGACGTTGCGCGACGGGCTGGTGGTCGACGGCACCGCGTACTTCGACAGCATCGCGTTCGACGAGCTCTGGCGACGCTGCGACGCGGCCGTGACGTGAGGCTGCGGGAAGAGTCGCGCAAGCCTGGGGCGAGTGCGCCCGCGTAGAATCTCGGCGATGAGGCTCGCCGTCTCGCGCGCGGCCGGCGCGGCGCGCGAGGTGACTCCGCTCGAGCTGTTCTTCGACCTCGTCTACGTCTTCGCCGTCGGGCAGCTCTCGCACTACCTTCTCGAGCACATCGACCTGCGGACCGGCGCGGAGACGGCGATCTTGGCTCTGGCGGTCGTCTACGCGTGGTACATGGTGGCGTGGGGGGCGAACTGGCTCGACCCGGACCGGCTGCCGGTGCGGCTGCTGCTTGTCGGGCTGATGTTCGCCAGCCTGCTCATGTCGGTTGCGATCCCGGACGCGTTCGACGGCCGCGCCTGGCTGTTCGTCACCGGTTACTTGCTGATCCAGATTGGGCGCTCGGTGTTCCTCATCGTCGGCTTGCGCGGGCGGGCGCTCGGCGAGCACTTCGTCAACGACCTCGTCTGGGAGCTGGCCGCCGGCGGGCTGTGGATCGCCGGCGCGATCGCCGACGGCGACACCCGTCTCGTGCTGTGGGGCATCGCCGTGGCGACTACGCACGCCGGCGTTTGGGTCCTGCATTGGCTGCCCGGACGCGGCCGGCGCATCGACCTCGCGCACACCGGGATCGCGGGCGGCCACCTGATCGAGCGCTTCCGGCTGTTCTTCATCCTCGTGCTCGGCGAGACGGTGCTGTTGATGGGCGCCGCCTTCACCGACGAGCCGTTCGAGCTCGAGCGCCTGGTCGCGCTGGCGATCGGCTTCACGGGCACCCTCGCGCTGTGGTGGTGCTACTTCCAGCGCGCCGAGCCGATCGGCCTAGAAATTGCCGACACTGCCGAGGACGCCGGTGCCGTCGGGTTGTGGGGAACCGTGACGCTGACGCTGATGGTGCTCGCGGTGATCGGGATCGCCGTTGGCGACGAGCTCGCGATCGCCCATCCAGACGACGACTCGACGCTCGGCTTCACGATCCTCACGTTCGGCGGACCGGCACTGTTCCTGCTCGCCCAGGTCTTCTTCCTGCGCGAGGCGCTCGGGCGAGTCCCGCGGTCGCGGCCGCTGGGACTGGCCGCCCTCGCGCTCCTCGCGGTCGCAACCGCGCCGCTCACTCTGGTCATCGGGATCGCGGCGTCCACCGCGGTGCTCGTCGCGGTGGCGACCGCCGACACGGTCCGGTAGCCGAGGGCCACGACCGGGGGCTCTTGGGCCAAGTGATCCGCGACGTCACGATCACGGGCGCTTCCGTGGAATCGTCTCCGGGCGCCGGAACGACGCCGGCGTCCGATTGACACTGCTGAAGCTAGCGGCGCTTCTCACGACCCTCGCGATACAGCTCAGACGACGACATCGATCTCCTCCGGCGCCACGCGTTCGACGCCAGCACGCCGATCATGAAGCGCTGTCGACGCTAGACGACCGCGTGCGAGCCGGCTCTCGCGTCAACCAGCCGGCGCAGCCAGCCGTAGCCCTCTCGCTCTCGTGAATCGGTCGGACTTGTGCGGCCGGTATACAAGCCCGCGCCTGAAGTTGCCATTTTGCAGGCATTTTGCTTCAGACGTTTGGGCCACGGGATTGGGCCACGAAGCGCGAGGGCGCGTCCTGGCAGGCAACACCTAGTGCCTATTTGCAGGCACTTTCAGAAGCGGGAGCGACGGGACTCGAACCCGCGACCTCCGGCGTGACAGGCCGGTCATGGCGCTTCCGGGCTGAGCGGGGATAGGCGGGGATTCCCGCCGTTAGCAGGGCTTTCTGACTCCAGCGTTGCGGGGATTCGCGGGGCTGTGCGGGAGGTTCCGGGGACCTCCTGTGGGATGTGGCGTTGTCT